>CBIHMX010000073.1:0-8848 GCA_966211115.1 uncultured Gemmatimonadaceae bacterium
CCTCGATGAGGTGCGCGAGCACTTCGGTATCGGTGTCGGAACGGAACGTGTAGCCGCGGCCCTCGAGCATCTTGCGGAGGACGGTGGCGTTCTCGATGATCCCGTTATGCACGACGGCGATGGTGCCGTCTTCGCTCACGTGCGGATGCGCGTTGACCTGGTTCGGCGGACCGTGCGTTGCCCAACGCGTGTGGGCAATACCGGTGGTGCCATGCACAGGCTTCGACGCCAGCATCGCCTCGAGGCGTGAAATCTTGCCGGCTTCCTTGACCGTCTCCACGCCGGCGCCATTCATGATCGCGACGCCCGCGGAGTCGTAACCTCGATACTCCAGGCGTTTCAGCCCCTCAACGAGAAGCGGCGTCGCGACCCTCGGCCCAACGTATCCGACGATTCCACACATTTGCTATTTGCGATTAAAGGTCCTGGCCGACAAGCGCGTCGAGCGGCGCGCGGCACCTGGCAATCAATTCCCTTGCTTCCGCTTCCGATGGCGCTTCGGCAATCACACGAACGATCGGTTCAGTGCCCGAAGGCCGGACGTGAACCCACCGGTCATCCCAGGAAAGCCGCAGACCATCCTGCGTGTCCACTTCCCCATCAGGAAACGCCGCACGAATCGTGTCATACACCGAATCCAGCGTTCCGTCCGGGCGATCCAGCTTGTCCTTTACAATACGATATTGGGGGAACCGCGACACAATCGCGGCCAACCCGGGCCCCTCATCCACCAGCAACTGCAACATCAGCGCCGCCGCCAACGGTGCGTCGCGTCCAAGGTGAAGTTCAGGGAGGATCACTCCTCCGTTTCCCTCCCCTCCAACCACTGCACCAGCGTCGCGCATCCGGACCGCCACGTTCACCTCACCCACCGGCGCACGGATGACTTCGCTACCGAACTCGGCCGCCATGTCGTCCACGATGCGACTGGTAGACAGGTTTGACACAACGGGCCCGCGCTGGCGACGCAAAACGACACGCGTCGCGAGCGCCAGCGTGTAGTCCTCGCCGATCGCGCGACCGGAGTCGTCCACCAGCGCCAGGCGATCCACGTCGGGGTCTGTCGCGAAGCCGATTGCGGCTCCGGTGCGCGTCACCAGTTCACACAGCTCACCCAGGTTTTCGGCGACCGGTTCCGGTGGGCGATGGAAAAGGCCGTCCGGGGTGGCGTTGATCGCTTCAACCCGGCACCCAAGCGCCTCGAGCAGTTGCGGAAAAATCGTCGAGCCCGCGCCGTGACACGTGTCGAGCGCTACGCGGAACCGCCGGCTCCGGATCGCCTCGACATCGATGACCGCAAGCCTGAGGATCCTGTCGATGTGGCTTGCGATCGCCCGTTCGTCTCGCAAGACGACACCGATCTTTTCCCACGTGACACGCGAAAAATCGCGACCCACGAAAGCGCGCATTGCCGACGACTCGGCCGCGTCGAGAAAGAGTCCCGCCGATCCGATGAACTTGAGCGCGTTCCACTCGATCGGGTTGTGACTGGCCGTGATGGCGAGTCCACCCGCCGCGTGCCGGTCTTCGACCGCCAGTTGCACGGTGGGCGTCGGCGCCATATCGAGGTCGACCACCGTGGCGCCGACCGATTGGAGCGCGGCGACCACCACGCGATGAAACATCGGTCCGGAAACACGGGAGTCGCGCGCGACGACAATTTCTCGCGACATCGACCGGGCCAGCGACCAGGCTCCAAAGCCGCCTGCATACCGATCGACGATTTCCGGCGTGAGCGCTTCTCCAACTCGTCCCCGGATGCCGGAGACGGAAACCATCAGGCCCTTGACTGACATTCGTGAGGAAAATCCGGAATTGGAGCGTGGAGTTCCGCTTGAACGAGCGGCCGAAACTTAGCTGGCTGTCTCGTATCTACTGAATTATCCGGCACTTGGCTCGTCTGTAGCGACGCCGACCGCGGTTGCTGGGTAACGACCGGACAGGAGTTGATTCGTTGCCGCGTTGGAGGGTCGAAGTCATCCACCCATCAACCCATCAACCCTCAACGCGCAAGTCGTTACGCAGTAATGTCTTAAATGACCAGCCGGTCGCCCGACTCCGTCTCCGCGATCGCTTCGATTTCGCCGCGTGAGACAAGGGAGACGAACGCATCCACCGGCCGGCTGTCGAACTGGGTGCCGCGCAGGCGCACCAGTTCATCGACGGTGATGGCTATCGGCAACTGTGGCCGGTACGGACGGTGGCTGGTCATGGCGTCGAACGTATCGGCGACGGCCGCAATCCGGGCCTCGAGCGGGATTTCATCGCCGCGGAGGCGGTCAGGCAGCCCGTTGCCGTCCCATCGCTCGTGATGGTTGCGCACCACGTTCAGCGCGATGGCGTGATCGCGGAGCAGTGGCTGGAGGGTGCGCCAGCCGGTGATCGGATGCTCCATGACATGGCGATACTCCTCTTCCGTCAATGGACTCGACTTGTGCAGCACCTGCTCGCGGACCCCGATCTTGCCGATGTCGTGAACGCGGCCGCCAAGCTCCACCTGTCGCACGAACTCGTCAGGCATGCCTAACTCCCGGCCGATGAGGGCCGAGTACCGGCTGACCCGGATCGAGTGACCGTGGGTGTAGGTGTCGCGCAGTTCGAGTGCGTCCGCCAGCGAATGGATCGACGCGAGGAAAATGTCCTCGATCCGCTGCGCCTGTATTGCGACTTTCTCTTCCAGTCTCTCGTGGTATTCGCGATTCTCGAGCACCAACCGTCGCTTCTCGAGTGCCTGACGGACACGCGCCCGCACCTCGTCCGGGTGAAATGGTTTCGGCACGTAGTCCATCGCGCCCTCGGCGAGACAGGCAACCGCCGTTTCGACATCAGACACGGCCGTGATGAGGATGACGACGGTGTCGGGATGGGCGGCCCGCACATGCCGGAGGAGTGCGATTCCGTCCATTTCCGGCATGTGGAGGTCGGTGAGAACGAGTGTCGCTGGCTCGCGCTCGAGTGCTTCCTGGGCGACCCGGCCGTTCTCGGCGACTTCGCAAGCGAAGCCTTCTTCCCGCATCAGCCGGGACAGCAGCTTCCGGAGGTGCGGCTCGTCGTCCACCACCAGGCACCGTGGCGGATCCTGCCCCACCAGCGCTGCGAGATCAACGTCCGAGTCCATTCCTCCTGACCTCAATGCCACGCTTGTTCCTCCTGGGCCGTCGACGCACGACGTATCGGCGCCGGTTTCGGCCAGTTTATCTTGCGACTGCCCTCATTCCCCAATGAAATGTCCCGCATCCTTGACGACGACGCTCCTTACGGACTCGGCACCCGAGCCGTTCACGCCGGCCAACGCCCGGACCCGACCACTGGGGCAATCATGACGCCCCTGTACCAGACCTCCACCTACGCGCAGGAGGGCATCGGGCGGAACCGGGGATACGAATATGCGCGCGGGAAAAATCCCACGCGGGAAGCTCTGGAACGTAATGTTGCGTCCCTGGAAGGCGGAACGCATGGGTTCGCTTTTGGCAGCGGCATGGGCGCGCTCGATTCGACCATGAAGCTGTTCAAGGCGGGCGATCATTTTGTCTGCGCTGAAAACATGTATGGCGGGACGCCAAGGCTGTTCGATCGCATCCTCGTCAACTTCGGCTTCACGTTCAGCTACGTGGATGCCCGGGACCCACAGCAGATCGCCGACGCCATGACGCCGGCCACGCGCGCGGTCATCATCGAGACCCCGACGAACCCGCTCATGCGCCTGACCGATCTTGGCGCGGCCGCGGACGTGGCGCATCGAGGGGGCGCGCTGCTCATCGTGGATAACACGTTCGCGACGCCGGTATTTCAGCGTCCGTTCGAACATGGTGCCGACATCGTTTACCACTCGAGCACGAAGTACCTGAACGGCCATAGCGACATGGTTGGTGGGATCGTCGTCGTCCGTGACGACCAGCTCGCTGACCGACTGCAGTTCATCCTGAATGCTGCAGGTGCCGTGCCGGGGCCGATGGATGCCTGGCTGGTACTCCGTGGGACAAAGACCCTGCATCTCCGTATGGCGGCGCACGATAGCAACGGTCGCAAGGTGGCGAACTGGCTGTCCGAACGCCTGGGCGCGGAACGCGTCTTCTATCCCGGTCTTCGAACCCACCCCCAGCATGAACTGGCTTGCCGACAGATGACGGGCTTCGGCGGCATGGTATCGGTCGACGTCGGGACCCGCGAGAAGTCCGACCAGATCGTGACCCGGCTCAAAGTCTTCACCTTGGCCGAGTCCCTGGGCGGCGTGGAAAGCCTCGTCTGTCACCCCGCGACGATGACCCACGCCTCGGTGCCGGCTGAGAAGCGGGCGAAAATCGGGATTGGAGATGGCCTGGTCCGGTTTTCGGTTGGGGTGGAGGACGCCAATGACCTCCTTACGGACCTGGAAACCGCCTTCAAGGGGATTTGAGCCGGCCGACACCGAAACCTGTTTTTCTCCGTAGTCAGGATCAGGTTTCACTCAGGTCTCCCGTCTCACGTCCCCCGTCCATCCTGCCATGGCTGAGCGCAAAAAGCTGTTTCAGATCGCGTCGACCGCCTGGGAACATCCCGCTGATCGCGCGGCACTGAACACCCTCCGGTCGATTCCGGGGTTCGATGTGGTGGTCCGCAAGATCGCGTCGTTCTTCGGCGAAGTCGGGATCCGGCAACTCTTCCTGGCCAACGCCGTGAAGATCGGGCCTAACCAGAGGCCGAGGCTCTGGGCGATCTACCAGCAGGTGCTCGATACGATGGACTGGCCCGAGGTGCCGGAGTTGTACGTCACGCAGACTCCGCTCGCCAACGCAGCCGCCGTTGGTTTCGACAAGCCGTTCATCGTCATGAACTCGGCGCTCCTCGAGCTGCTGGACGAGGAGGAGCAGCGCGAAATCCTTGGCCACGAGCTTGGCCATATCATGAGCGGCCACACGACCTACACCACGATCGCCATCATCCTGATGACGATCGGCTTCCAGAATCTTCCGTTCCTGGCCGGGGTCGCTATCCTGCCGTTCCAGCTCGCGCTGATGGAGTGGTATCGCAAGGCGGAGCTTTCCGCCGACCGCGCCGGGTTGCTGACGACGCAGGATCCGATGACGTCGATGAGCACGTTCCTCAAGATGGCGGGCGGTCGCCGCTACGAAGACACGATCAGTGTCGAGGAATTCCAGATCCAGGCGCGCCAATACGAGACCCAGGGGAACGTCGCCGACCGCGTCTGGCAGGTGATCAACACCGCCTTCCGCACGCATCCGTTCGGAACGGTCCGCGCCGCGGAACTGCAACGCTGGATCGACAGCGGCGAGTATGGAAAGATCATCGACGGCGACTATCGCCGGCGGGACGATGCGTCCTCGCCGCCGTTGTCTGCTGACCTCGAGGACGCCGCGGGCTATTATGGTGACCAGGCCAAGGACGCGATGGCGACCATTTCCGGTGTGCTCGGTCGCGCGCGCGACGCATTCGAGGGAGCGTTCCGGACATCGAGCGAGGAGCCGAAGTAAAGGTCCTGATTGTCGGCGGGGGCGGTCGCGAACACGCGATCGCCTGGAAGCTGAAGCACGACGACCCATCGATCGACCTGCATTGCGCGCCGGGAAACCCCGGGATCGCCGAGCTGGCCACGTGCCATCCGATCCCGGCGTCGGATCTGGATGGCTTGGTTACGCTGGCCCTGTGGGAGCGATTCGATTTCACGATTGTTGGGCCGGAGGCACCGCTGGCTGCCGGATTGGTCGATCGGCTCACCTCGCGTGGCTTTGCCGCCTTTGGACCAACCGGTGCCGCGGCACATCTGGAATCGTCGAAGCGATTCGCCACGGAGATCATGACTCGCGCGCACGTTCCCACGGCGCGGGCCACGTGGCACACCAGCGTCGACTCGGCGAAGGAAGCCGTCAGGGCGAGTGGCGCACCGGTCGTCATCAAGGCGTCCGGCCTGGCGTCCGGCAAGGGTGTGATCGTCTGCGATTCGGTCGAAGCGGCCGATCGCGCCATCGACGACATGCTCACCGCCCACCGCTTCGGCAGCAGCGGCGACGAGGTGCTCGTCGAGGAGTTCATGGAGGGTGAAGAGCTGTCGATCTTCTTCCTCACCGATGGCGAGAACTCACGCGCGATGCTGGCCGCACAGGACCACAAGCGGTTGCTCGATGGCGACACGGGGCCAAACACCGGTGGCATGGGAGCGTACGCGCCGGTCAGCCTGGCCACGCCTGAGCTCGTGGAGCGCGTGCAGGCGACGATCGTGCAACCTACGTTAGGCGCGATGCGTGACGTGGGCGTGCCGTTTCGCGGGGTCCTGTATTGCGGATTGATGCTGACGACCGATGGGCCGAAGGTGGTCGAGTTCAATTGCCGGTTCGGTGATCCCGAGACGCAGGTCGTGCTGCCGTTGCTGGCGGAGCCGCTGCTGCCGTTGCTGCACGCGTGCACCGTTGATGACGGCCTGTCGGACGTTCGAGAGGTGCGTTTTTCTCCCGATGCGGCTGTGACAACGGTGGTCGCCGCCGACGGTTACCCGGATTCTCCGCGCACTGGGGATGCGATTGACCTTTCGGGTGTGCCTGACGACGTGATTGTTTTTCACGCGGGGACGCGGACGAACGGGGACGTCCTGGAAACAGCCGGTGGTCGCGTGTTCGCCGTGACGGGTGTCGCTCCCTCGTTCAGCGAAGCGCAGGAGCGGAGCCGTGTCGGGGCCGAGCGCGTGGCATTCGCGGGCCGACAGTTCCGGAGCGACATCGGTTGGCGGGAGCGGAGTCGTCGTGCCGGAGTTGCCTGAAACGGAAACGCTGGCGCGCGACCTGCACGCCAGCCTGGTGGGACGGACGATCGCCGGCGTGGAATCGCCTCACGCGGATGTGCTGCGCGGTGTGTCATCTCGCTCGCTGGGCCGGCGGCTGCGCGGTCGCTCCTTCGACCGCGTCTGGCGCCGCGCCAAAGCCGTCATCCTGGAAACGGGGTCAGACGCCATTTCCCGGAAACGGGGTCAGACGCCGTTTCCGGAAATGGCGTCTGACCCCGTTTTTCTGGTGGTGGTGCCCCGGTTCACAGGCGGGTTGTTGATCCGGGACGCCGGCGCGCCTGACGATCGGTACGACGCGATCCGGTTTCGACTGAGCGACGGCGGTACCCTTGCCTATCGAGACGTCAGGCGCCTGGGCACAGTGACGCTGCTCGACGCCAGGGGCTTTGACGAGTTCGACCATCGGCTGGGAAAAGAGCCGCTTGACCCGGCGTTCACGGGAATTGTATTGTCGGCGTCTCTTCGGTCATCGCATCAGCAGGTGAAGAAGATCCTGATGGATCAGCGGCGTGTAGCTGGCGTGGGCAACATCTATGCGAACGAGGCGTTGTGGGCGGCGGGCATCGACCCGTCGCGCCCGGGGCATTCAATCACCGACGCCGAGGCCGCGCGGCTGCGCGACGAGCTGGTGGATGTGCTGCAGCGGTCGATCCGCGCCCGCGGAACCACCTTCCGCGACTATCGCGACGCCAGAGGTGAACGCGGCGGATTCGTCGATCAGTTGCAGGCCTACGGCCGCGGCGGCGATCCTTGCCGCCGCTGCGGAACGCGCCTGACGATGACCCACGCGATCGACGGCCGCGCCACGGTGTTCTGCCACCGCTGCCAGTCCTGATGCCGGTCGCCGCCGATCCCGCCGAAGCGCGGCTCAAGGACTTGCGCGGTCTCGTCAGGCGCCAGGCCGAGGACCGGCCTGGCGTCTATCGCATGGTGTCGGAGGGCGGCGAGGTCGTATACGTCGGCAAGAGCAAGCGCGTGCGCACCCGGCTCCTCAGTTATTTCCGGGCCGTCTTTCCCGACGAGAAGGGCGCCCGCATCGTCCGCGAGGCGGCGCACATCGAGTGGTCGTACGTGCCGAGCGAGTTCGCCGCGCTGCTGGAGGAGTTGCGGCAGATCAAGCGGCTGCGCCCCCGCTTCAACCATGCGATGAAGCGCGACGCGCGGAACTATGCCTTCGTCGCGATTACGCGCGAGCCGGCGCCGCGCCTGGTGGTGTTGCGCAGCACGGGCATGAAGGGCGAGTCCGTTGTCTACGGTCCGTTCACCGGGGCGCAATGGCTGCGCGAGGCGCTCCGGGAACTGAGTGACTCGTTAGGCCTCCGCGATTGCACGCACGACCGGCGCATGCGGTACGCGGACCAGCAGGAGATTTTCACCCTCCCGCCGCGTACGCCGGGATGCATCCGGTTCGAGATCGGCAAGTGCCTCGGTCCCTGCGTGGCCGCGCCCACCTCCGCCGCCTATCGAGAGCGCGTTGTGCAGGCACGGGCGTTTCTCGACGGCGCCAACGACGGACCCATCGAGCTCCTCGCCGAGCAGATGCAGCTGGCGAGCGAGCGGCTCGAGTTCGAGCGCGCCGGCGCCCTGCGCGACAAGTGCCAGCGACTCGAGGGATTGCGTGACCAGTTCGAGAAGATGCGATTTGCCGCAGAATCGCTGACGTTCGCCTATCAGGTGGACGGCGTTGAAGGTGAGGACCGCGTGTATGTGATTCGGCGTGGGATCGTCCGCGTGGAGGTGCCGGCTCCGAAGTCTGATGCAGACCGATCAGCGCTGAAGGAACTCGTTCGTCGGGTCGTAGCCGACACTCCCCATACCGGCGCCCGGAGCATTCCTCAACACGAGGTCGACGAGCTACTCGTCATCGCTTCCTGGTTCAAGGCGCACCCCTCGGAGTTACAGCGATCTTCGCCGTTGGTGTAAAGGCGATCAACACGGGTAGGGCTTTGAACACGGATGACCCGGAAACCGCTGATTGACGCCGATTGAGCGCAACTGAGGGCCATCAGCCATCGCTCGTGGCTTCATCGGTTGTCTGAATGGCCCTCAGTTGCGCTCAAACCGGTGTAAACC
>CBIHMX010000074.1:0-8787 GCA_966211115.1 uncultured Gemmatimonadaceae bacterium
CTCACCACCGCCGGCCCCGACGACTACGACTTTCCGTGGACCAGGGCGGAGAAGGGAGCGGTGCTGCGGGCGATTCATGAACCGCTGTACATCTACCGCGATCACCGCGACGGTTTCCGCAACACGACACATCACCCTCGCAGCGTCCACCTCCGCGACCTGCGACACATCCTGTCGAAACATGGTGTGAGCCGGATCAACATCCACCGTCGCGTCAGGCAGGCCAAACGCGGCTACCTGCGACAATGCCTCTACCGCAACCGGCTGCATCGGTGGATCTGCCTCAAACTCGGCTGGCAGCCGCGCGCCTGGCGCAATACCTATGCCGGCGAATCCGGGACCGCAACCAATTCGTGATAGATGCGCTCGAACTGCTCGACCATTCGGCCGGTCGTGAGCTCACGGATGGCGATCTCGCGGCCGGCCGCACCCATGCGCTCGGCGCGTTCGCAGTCGGTCAACACCGCGACGAGTTTGTCGGCCAGGTCCGCGGCGCTGCCGGGCGTCACCAGGAATCCGTTCTCGCCGTCGCTCACGATTTCCGGCGTCCCCCCGCTCCGCGTGGCAACCAGCGCGGTACCGCGCATCATTGTTTCGGCGGTGATGTTCGCGAACGGTTCGCGATAGCGCGACGGCTGGGCGACGACCCAGGCGCTGCCTAACAAATCGTCGAGCACCTCGCGCGTCACGTGCGGATGCATCGCAACGCGCGAACCGAGGCCGAGGTCGCGCACGAGCGCCTCCAGCCGCGGCCGATCCGGTCCATTGCCGACGAGCAGCAGCCGCGCGTCAGGCACGTGCTGCGCGACCACGGTCATCGCGTTGAGCAGCACGTCCACACCCTTGAGCGGCATGAGCCGCCCGGCGAAAGCGACCGTCGGGGGCCCGCGCAGCGGGGGCCGGGCCGGTGCCGGTCGCGTCCCGTTCCATACCACGCCATCGACGGGTACGCCATCGGCGCGCAGTGTTTCCGCCAGCGCATGACTGTTGGCCACTATGCGTCCGAACACGTGCCGGTGCTTGCGCCATGACGGCAGCGTCATGCCGGTGCGCAGCAGCCCGGCCACCGACACGCACCCTTGCCGGTAACATTCGATACCAGCGCGGTACGTGCATGCTGTTCCGTCGGGCAGCACCTTCGTGTCGAGCGGGCAGATCGTCTGGTGGTTCCCGACGTGCAGGAGTGCGCGGCGATTCTCGAGCAGGGGCAGGATCCGCGGCGACAACTGCGTGAGGAACATTCTGACGTGGACGACGTCCGGATCGAACTCCCGCAGGACGCGCCGCAGCAAGCGAACGGCCGAGGGATTGGCGACCTGCAGGAACGGCCGCGGCCAGCCATTGGATCCGTAGCATGAGTAGTCCGCGTGATCGGGCAGTGGGAACGACCGCGCGGTGCTGGAGAACAGCCGCGCGTCATGGCCGCGGCTTCGCAACTCATCACGCAGGTCGATGCTGATGCGTTCGGCGCCACCAGCGAGGATGGCATAGTCGTGCACCACCAGCACACGAAGGGAGCGCGGGGCAGCGCCCATCAGCCGCGAGCCGCCGGGCGGTTACCCGATCGCCACCTTCCGTACCAGCCGGCGACTCGTCGCAGGACAGCGGACGGCATCGCAAAGTTCGCGACATGGGAGGCCACGTCGATGACGCGCGGACTGCCATCGCGGGTCGCGTCGCGCAGCAGCGAGCCAAAGGCGCTCCACTCGCGCTGGCTGGCGGCGGCGCTGCTGGCGACATGCAGCAGGAAGGCCGCGTATCCCCGGTCCGAGAACAGCTCCCGGTTGTCCCGCGCCCACGCCCGGGATGCCTTCCAGTCGGGGCGCGTCGAGATGCGCGGCCGGTCGTGCTCCATGTACCACGTCAGGAGCGGTTGCTCGTCAGGCACGAACGCCAGGTACGCCCCGGGATGCCGCACGGCACGGAGCACCCAGTCGGGGTCCTCGTGTCGGGTGAGGCCACTCGCGAACGGAACGCGGGCCATCAGCTCCCGGGTCGTGAGGATGGAGGTAGTCGTCACCATGCCCTCACCCGTGAACGGCGTCCGCCGGCAGAAGAAGTACTCACTCAGGTCTTCGCCAGGTTCAGGCGTGCGGCGCGGCCAGACCATCGTTCCACCGGTGGCGCGCACCAGCACGCGGCAACTCACCACCGGGTGCGCATCGGCCGGTGCGGCGAAAGCGACCGGCAACTGCCGCTCGAGCTTGTGCGGAAACCAGTCGTCGTCGTCGTCGAGGAACGCGATCCAGTGCGCGCGGGCGAGCGCGACGCCCGCGTTCCGGGCATCGGCATTGCCCAGGTGCCGATCGGGTACGTGCACGACGAGCCGGGCATCCCGAATCGTGCCTAACGCCGAGACGGTCTCGTCGTCGCGGCTGTCGACGACGACGATGGCCTCGAGGTCGGCCACGGTCTGGGCGAGTACGCTCCGGACGGCGCGCCCTACCAGCGTGGGTCGGTGGAACGTCGGGATGACGACCGAGACGAGCGGTCCGGCCATCAGCCGGCCGTCCCGGCCGGCGGGCGCCCGCCAAGAACGGCCTCGCGCAGGGCGCCGGCCGCTGTCGCGACCTGGGCGAGCGCCACCAGTGCTGTGGCACGGAGCCCGCCACCGTCGCGCAGCGGCGACGTCACCAGGCCGGTGTAGAAGCCTAACGGCTCGGGCACGATCGGGCCGTCGACGCGGGCGCGCCGGATGAGCCGGAACGCCAGGATGCCCCGGCCGTAGTTGAAGTGCTGCCGGAGGAACCCGGCCAGGGTCAGGTTGTGCGCGTGATGGACGATGGCGGCCGGCACCTGTACCAGCGGCCAGCCCCGCCCCCGCCAGCGGTCGCAGAATTCCTTGTCCTCGGCGGTCGCGCTGGGAATCCTGGTGGTGAAGCCGCCCAGGTCGCGGAACCGGTCGACCGACACGGCAAGATTATTGGTGGTGAAAAACGGCTCGACCGCGGTACCGCCGTAATACGCGTACACGAACCGCGAGATGCGGTCGCTGGCGTCTGCATAACGATTCGACAGCAGCGTATTGACGACTGACCCGCCGACCATGCCTGCCGGGTTCCGGTCCAGCGCCTCGACCAGTATCGACAGCCAACCCGGCGCGGGCACGCAATCGTCATCGATGAAGGCCGCATAACGACCCTTCGCCTTCGCTACTCCCGTGTTCCTGGCGGCACCGGGCCCGGCGCGTGGCTGCCGGACGTGCACGATGCTGAGCCGGCCTTCAAACTCGCCAACGACATGGTCGATCGGCTCCGCACTGCCGTCGTCGACAACGATCACCTCGAAGGCCGAGCGATCGAACGTCAGGCGCTCGAGTCCCCGGAGGCACTCGCTGACGAGCGCCGCGCGGTTGTAAGTGGGAATGACGACGGAAACGATCGGTGCGGTCATGAACGGGATGTGCACCGCAATCAACGCGCCGATCGGTGAACGGGCGGTACCGCGGCAAGCAGGCGCCCAAGTGTGGCCGCCTGCTCACGTTGCGCGCAAGCCAGTGTCACTCGGCGATTTGTCTCGTGAGAGCACTTTCATGATGACGCCGTTTCCAGGCGCGCTGGATACAAGATCCGGTGCGTATCTTGCAACCAGCTCTCCGACCACGGTTTGGACGACCGTCCAACTCAGGCCTGCTGGTCCAGGTGAACGACGTCAGCGCCATCCTCCTCAGTTCAGGTGAACCGTTCGTGGCCAGGGCCCGCCAGGCTCTGGAGGCGCAGTCCTGTCCACTCGAAGTGGTGGGTGTCGAGAACGTCACCCCGTTTCATCGTGCGTTCGCCGCGGGGGTCGCGCGCGTGACGACGCCCTTCTTTGTTCAGGTCGATGCCGACATGGTGCTCGATCCGACGTGCGTCGAGTCGCTGCGAAAGGCCATGGAGCCCGGCGTCGGCGTGGTTTGTGGAAACCTGCGCGATCCGCTGTCCGGTCAGGTCGAAGGCGTCAAGCTCTTTCGCACCGAAGTCGCGCGGCGCATCGAGCAGACGGATAGCGTCTCGAGCGAGACGGACTTCGTTGCATCGATGGAGCGCGAAGGCTGGCGCCTCAAGTACATCGGCCGGGTGGGTACCGAGGGTAACGCGCCACACATGACGTATGGCGATCACCTTCCCGACTACTCGGCCGACTACACGTTCCAGAAATACCTGCTCGAAGGCCGCAAATATCGATACCGTGGCGCCCGCGCCGGATTGTTTTCGAAGCTGCACGCGCTGGGCCGGAGCCGGCACGCGATGATGCCGCTTGCGCGCATCGCGCTGGCACACGGCTTCTTTCTCGACGCCGATGGCGACCAGCACGTACCGGCGCGATCTGACGCACGTGCCGGGCAGGTGGCGACGCTGCTCGCCGGCGAGGGTGAACGTTTCGCGCAGCCGGCGCGACTGTTTCCGCTTGCGCATCATGCGACTCTCCGTGACATCTTCCATGCGTTTGCCTCGTCAGGAACGGCCGCGGCCGGGGCGCTGGACGGCCGGACCGTCCACGAGACGTTCCAGCGATTGGCGGCCGACGGACGGACCTGGCCGGCATTGGTCGCGACGCTTGCCTACGGCCACGGCATCCTCGTAGCGCCCGGCGACCGGGATCGCCTGGCGGCAGACGAACGGAAGTTGCGCTCGTTTGTCCTTCTGGGGCTCGAGCCCGGGCGGCCACTCGTCAGGCAGGTGCGCGCTCGCCTCGAACGGCTGTACTACCACCTGCCGCAGGCGCTGGTGCCGCGCCGCGTCGTGCCGTGGTGGCGCAGAGTGCCGCGATGGTAGCACAGGTCGAACCGTCGCAGACTGACGGCCCGCCTGTCCGCGGGGGACGCTGACCGTGTGTGGTATCGTGGGCATGTTGCTGAACGGCGGTGACATAGCCCGCTGGGAACCGGAGGTCCGGAAATCGATGGATCTCATGATCCGTCGCGGCCCGGATCGCGGCGGCACCTGGTCGAGTGCGACAGGTTGCGTGCTCGGGTTCCGCCGCCTGGCCATCCTGGATCTCACGCCGGCGGGCGACCAGCCGATGGCCACGCCGGACGGTCGTTATGCGCTGGTGTTCAACGGTGAAGTGTACAACTATCGCGAATTGCGCAGTGCCCTCGAGGCTCGCGGCGCGCGCTTTCGCTCGACGGGAGACGCCGAAGTGGTGCTGGAGGCGCTTGCTCGCGACGGAACAAAGGCGCTGGCATCGTTCAACGGCATGTTTGCCCTGGCGTTGTATGATGCGCACGACCAACGCCTCCTGCTGGCGCGCGACCATGCCGGCATCAAGCCGCTATACGTGCTGCGTCACCGTGACGGCGTTCTTTTCGCGTCGCAGTTCGATCAGCTCGTCAGGCATCCCTGGGGGACGGGGCGCTCGCTCGACCGGCGCGCGCTCCAGCTGTACCTCAACTTCGGGTACATCCCGGCACCGTTCGCGATGCTCGAGGGGACAATCGCCATCGAACCCGGCACCTGGCTGGAGGTGAGCGCAAATGGTGAGGAACGTGCGGGGCGGTGGTTCACGTTTCCGGTTCGCCCGGAGGCCGACCTGCGCGGCCGGGAGGCGCTCGACGCGGTCGATGCCGCCGTGACATCCGCGGTCAGGCGGCAACTCGTCAGCGACGTGCCGGTCGGCGTTCTCCTGTCGGGAGGGATCGACTCTCCGCTGGTGGCGGCGAAAGCCCAGGCGATCGCTGGCGATGGCGGTCAGCCGATGCCCGCCTTCACGCTGGGAACGCAGGGTTCGATAGAGGACGAGTCGGCGGATGCCGCGTCGTACGCGAATGCGCTCGGCCTTCGTCACGTCGTCCGGCACATAACGAGTGATGATGTCCTGAGCCTGCTCGACGACGTGGTCAGTGCCTGCAGCGAGCCGCTCGACGACTATTCGATCTTTCCCACGGCCCTGGTATCGCGCATGGCCCGTGAGGAAGTCACGGTGGTCCTCAGTGGCGACGGCGGCGACGACCTCTTCTGGGGTTACCCGACGCGGATGATCGAACCGCTGGTGCCGGCACATCGCACGATGGCGGACCGCGCGCTCGGACGGAACGCGCGCAAGCCGCATACCGGTGCGACCCAGCTCCGCGGGCAGCGATTTGTCGCGCGGGATTCATTGGCGTCGGTGTTTCCGGACCTGCAGCTCGAGTTCACCGACCTTCCGCTGTTCGCGTTCGACGGTGGCGACGCCGACGCACTCGCCAGTTACATCCGGTGGAACGAATATTCGGGCCACCTCGTCAAGGTGCTCCAGAAAGTGGATCGAGCCAGCATGCACTCGTCTCTCGAGGTCCGTGTGCCGTTGCTCGACCGCGAGGTGGTGGACGTCGCCGCGCGCATCGATTGGCGCAGTTGTGTCGACCTCGAGCATCGTATCGGCAAGCTGCCGCTTCGGACCGCGCTCCGGCGACACATCCCGTTCCAGACGATCGCCAAGCGCGGCTTCGAAGTCCCGATGGGTGCCTGGTTGCGTGGTCCGTTACGTCCGATGATCGACGCGATGCTGTTTGCGCGCCATGATGTCATGGGCCTTCCGATGGAGCGCGCCGTCCTGCGTGATCTTGTCGAGCGACACCAGAGTGGCGAGAAGGATTCGACCACCTTTCTCTGGCGCATTCTCAGCCTGTTGCTGTGGGAAGCCCGAGTCATGACGTGATGGACGATCGTGTCACGGTGTTCGTGCCCGTCCGGCATTTCCACGACGCGTTTCTGCGTGAGGCGCTGGCGTCCGTCCAGGCGCAGACGCGAACCGACTGGACCATGATCGTGGTTGTCCATCCAGCGAGCGAAGCCACCATCGCGCACACGTTGCGTCCGTTTGTGGAGGATCCCCGTGTCCACGTCGTGCGCAGTGAGGGCCGCAACCTCGCCGGCGCGTACAACACCGCCATGCGACACGCTCGCACCGAATTCCTGACGGTGCTGCTTGGCGACGACATGCTCGCGGCGGACTGCATCGAGGTACTGGGCGACGCCATCCGCGCGCGGCCGGACGCCGACTTCTTCCACAGCGGCCGATACTTCGTTGATGAAGCCGGAACGCGCATCAGCGCGGACTACCTGCCGGATCGCCCGGTCATGCGCGAGTCGTTCGTCGTCGTCTCGCCGGTGAAGCATCTCATGTGCTGGCGCGTGTCGCGCGGGATCGCCTGCGGCGGCGTGGACGAAGCGCTCGATAACTTCGGGACGGACGACTACGACTTTCCCTGGACGATGTTGGAGCATGGTGCAACGTTCCACGCGATTCCGCGCGCGCTGTACATCTACCGGGACCATCGCGAGGCATACCGCCTGACGACGCACCTCCCGCGCAACCGGCAGGCCGACACCCTGCGTCGCATCCTCGTCAAGCACGGCGTCCCCGGGCCGGAAGTGCAGCGCATCATGCGGGCCGCGAAGCGCGGCTACCTGAAGCAGAGCCTCTTCCGTAATCGCGTGCATCGATGGCTGTCCGAACTGACGGGATTCGATCCGCGTCGCGGGTGGAAGGAGCGCTACCGATGATGCCTCCGGCGCCGCGCGTCTCGATCGTCATCGCCGTTCGCAATGGGGCCGCCGTCATCGGCGATCTGCTCCAGTCGCTGCGCCGACTCCGGTTCACGCCCGGCGAATTCGAGATCATCGTGGTCGACAATGAGTCCACCGACGGAACGCCCGACATCGTCCAGCACCTCGGCGACGACATTCGTGTGCTGAAAGAGGCGACCCTTGGCGCGGCGGCGGCCCGCAACTGCGGCGTGCGCGCCGCCCGGGGCTGGGCCATCGCCTTCATCGACGCAGATGCGGTGGCCGAGCCTGATTGGTTGACGGAACTGGTGGCTCCGCTGGCCGATGAGACGATAGGTATCGTCGGTGGACGGATCCTCAGCGTCGAGCCGTGCAACCGGATCGAACGGTTCGGCGAGCGCATTCACGACCAGCAGCGCGCCATCGAACAACGGCAGCCATACGCGATGACCGGGAATTGGGCGTCGAGGCGTGACGTGCTGGTGGATTGTGGCCTGTTCGACATATCGCTGCTGCGGGGACAGGATGTGGACCTCGCGTGGCGGATCCGCGCCGCCGGCTACCGGCTGGCCTACGCGCCGCAGGCAGTCGTCAGGCACCGGAACGAAAAGACCATCATCGGACTCTGGCGCGAGGGATACGTTCACGGACTTCACAATTCACGCCTGCGAAAAAAGCTGGGGATGCCGCGTGACCGGAAACGACGGCGGCTCGCAACGGCGCTGCGTCGGCTGATCCGCGACGATGACCTGGTCGACAGCGCGCTCGCCCTGGTATTCGACACCGGCAAGATCACGGGTCAGCTCGTGGCGCAGCTCAACGGTGCCGGTTCGCCGTGATCGAGCAGGGCATCGACAGACCGACCGCGGTTCCACCGCCGCCACGGACATCAGCGCCGGTGCGCATCCTGTTCGCGACCAGCGAGTCACCCGGCTCGGGCGGATCGGCCACTGCTGCCTACGATCTCTTTCGCATCGCATCGAGTGCGGGCCACGACGTCCATTTCGCCTCGTTGCTCGACGACGGCGATGCCGCCTGGTCCGCGCGTGTCCTTGGACCGCATTCGGAGAATCCCGATCGGCTCCCTGGTGTGCACAGCGTGCGAGTGCCGGTGTCGCTCCGGACGCCCAGCACGACTGCGGTGGAATTCATTGAAGCGCTGCAGCCTGAAGTCGTGGCAGGCTTCGGGCATATCGCGGTCAACCGGCTGAAGGGGATCTCGCGGGCCCTTCCTGTGGCGTTCGTCACCGGCAGTTGTCGACAGGCGCAGGACTATGTCACCTCTGGCCTGGTTCGGGATGCGCAGGCCCTGCGC
>CBIHMX010000075.1:0-8750 GCA_966211115.1 uncultured Gemmatimonadaceae bacterium
AGCCGCGTCCAGCGCCGCGACCCGGATGCAAGGCTCATCGTGATCACGGCCGTTCCGGTGACAACGGACCTGTCGGCGGCGTCACTCGACGACCACAAGGATCGCGCCGACTTCATTGTATTCACCCGGCGCATCCCTCCCAGGTCGCGCTGAAAAATGGCGTCTGACCCCGTTTTATCCGGGTACTCGGGGACACCGCTCGCGAAGAAACTCGGCTTCAAGCCGGGAACGAACGTGCTCGTCGTTGGTGACGTGCCGAAGGACTACAACGCACTCGTTGCGCCGTTGCCGGAACGCGTCACGATCAGCGCGAGCGGCAAGGCGCCGTACGCGGCGGTCCATGTCTTCGTCACGAGGCGCGCCGCACTCGAGAAACACGTGAAGCATCTGCGGAAGGCACTCGAGCCTGACGGCTACGTCTGGATCTCCTGGCCGACGAAATCGTCGAAGGTCCCGACCGACATCACCGAAGACGTGATCCGCGAGGTTGCTCTCCCGACCGGCTTCGTCGACATCAAGGTCTGCGCCGTGAACGAAGTCTGGTCCGGCCTCAAGCTCGTCATTCGACTGAGTGAACGGCGCTAGTCACAGCGAGGCCGAACTGGAGATGACGCGTCATTCTTTCTTTCGTGAAAGAAAGATGGTCACGCTTCCGTGGGTGTGAAGCCGGCGGACATACGCAAAGGACACGCCGGCGTTCCGGATCTCGTTATGCATGCCGGCGAGCAAGCCATGCGCCTCTTGACCGGGATGCCAAGCCAGATCGGGACCGAGATCCGCCGGGGAGAGCACGGTCAGTGCCACGTATTCTCCCTGCTTCGGCACTTCCATCTCCTCGTCACCCGCCGGCGCGTCAACGACGACGTTGGAGACGTTCAGCGTCATTTCGCCACGCAATGCACCAGCCGCCTGCACTCCAGCGATCATCGCGTTCAGCAGGAGAGCCACCTGCGCCTCGTCGCTCTCCGCGTCCCAGATCAGAGGTGGCCGCTCGATTCTCAGGTCCGAATATCGACCTGGTAACGATTCAGTAACCACGATTGACTCGGTAAAGCTTGAACACGGATCGCTCAGAGGACACTGAAGAACTCAGGTACTTCATTGGTGAAGACCTGGGCACAGCGGTCCCGACCTGACTGCCCGGCAGAATCATGTGTGCCCAGGTCTTCACCAAAGCAGTATCAGCGTCCTTCCGGGTTCTCTGCGCGGTCCGTGTTCCCGCAGTACCCGCGAAATCGCTGTTAATCATCCCTCAAGGCAACAACGGGATCGAGCCTGGCCGCACGACGCGCCGGTATCCAGCATGCGAGCATCGTCACACACAGGAAGAAAATCGAGATCGCTGCGAAGGTAACCGGGTCGGTGGGGCTGACCCCGACCAGCATCGTGGACATGACGCGGGTGACCGCCAAGGCGGCAATCAGCCCGACACCGATCCCGATCGCCGACAACTGGAGTCCCTGACCCGCCACCATCTTCAGGATGCTGGCGCCGCTCGCGCCGAACGCCATCCGGACGCCGATTTCCGCCGTCCGCTGCCTGACGAGCGTGGACAGCACGCCATACAGGCCGATACCGGCCAGGACCGCCGCCACGACCGCAAACGCGCCGATGCAGATCAGCGCGAAGCGCGTCGGGGCCTGCGCCCGGTCCACCATTACCTCGTACTCGCGCAGGTCGTTGAGCACGTACCGCGGGTTGATGTCGCGAATCACCGCCCGGACCGAGGGCATCAGTGCCGCCGCGTTGCCGTTCGTCCGGATCACCCAGTTGTTGGCGAAAAAATTGATGGCGGCGTTAGGCACGTACATCGTCTCGCGGCCGTCGGCGGCGAGGGACACGCTCCGCTGGTGCCTGACGACGCCGATGACCTCGAACCAGTCCGGCTCCGGCCCGGCCGTCCGGGCGAGGAACCGCTTGCCGACCGCCCGCTCCCCGGGGAACGCCTTGGCCGCGAACACCTGGTCGATGACCGCCCGATTGAGGCCGGGCACGTTGTCGCCTTCGTCGAACACCCGGCCGTCGACCAGCGCCGTCTCCATCGTTGCGAAATAATCGGGCGTGATGCCCCGGAGATCCGCCTGCTGGTACAGGGCCGGATTCGTGAGCGCCGCCTCCGTGCCCCAGCGCACATTCGACCCCTGCCCATCCAGCGGCAACGGGTTTCCCGCCGCGACCGCGGTCACGCCGGGGATCGCGCTCAAGCGCTCGTCGATGACGCGCGCGAGTGCCTGCCGCCCCTGCGGCGTCGGTTCATTCACGTTCGCCAGGGTAAACGTCAGCACGCCCGTTGGGTCAAACCCCGGGTCGGCGCGCTGCAACTCCACGAAACTCCGGATCATCAACCCGGAACCCACCAGCAGCACGAATGCCAGCGCCACCTCCGCCGTCACCACGCTGTTGCGCAACCACCGGCCGGCGCCCGACAATGACGCATTCCGGCCACCAGTCGCCCGCAACAGGTCGGCCACGTCGACTTTCGACGCCCGCACCGCCGGGACGATGCCGAAGACCAGCGCCGACAGGACCGCGGCGAGCACCGTGAAGCCGAGTACCACCGGGTCGACCGATATCTGGTCCAGGCGCGGCAGGTTTGCCGGTCCAACGGCCGCCAGCACCTTGATCCCCGCCCACGCCAGCCCGGTGCCTAACGTGGCTCCAACCGCCGCCAGGACGAAGCTCTCGATCATCATCTGCCGGAGCAGCACGTTCCGGTTGCCGCCCAGCGCCGACCGCACGGCCAGCTCGCGCTCACGCTGGCTCGTCCGCACCAGCAGCAGGTTGGCGACGTTCGCGCACGCGATCAGGAGCACGAAGACGACCGCACCCATGAGCGTCCACAGCGACTGCTTCGTGTTCGACACGAGGTACTCGTGCATTGGTTCCACGCGCCACGCGACACCGGCGGTTTCCTTGATCGGGAAGCGCGTGCGCAGGTCCCTCACCAGCGCGTTCACTTCCTGCTGCGCACTGGCCATCGTCTCGCCCGCCCGCAGCCTGCCAATCGCCCGCAGGAACACGTTCGTTCGCGATCCCTCGGCGAAGTTCTGGCGAAGCGTGACGTACACCTCGGGACGACGCTCGATATTCGAGCCGTCGAACCAGAGCAATTCCATGGCCGGTTCGAGGACGCCAACGACCTGCGCCTGCTGGTTCCCGATCGGGAACGTCTGGCCGATGATGGTCGTGTCGCCACCGAACTGCTGCTGCCAGAACTCGTGCGTGAGGATCGCGGTCGCTGGCGGCGGTGGCGGTGGCGCCACCCCCGCGGCCGGCGGCGCCTGACCAGCGGGCGGGGCGAGCGGTAGCCCGTCTTCAGCGACGAAATCGCGCCCGAACGCAACGCGGGTGCCGAGCGTGCGGAAAATATTCGGCGTCACGCCGGCCATCCGGAGCATGCGGCCTTCGCCCCGATCATCGATCATCGGCTGCTGGAACGTCGTCAGGCCCGATACTTCGTCGAATGCCTTGACCGTACTGATGAGATCCGCGAAATCCGCCGGCGCCATCGGAAAGTCGACAACATTGCGCGCCGTCAGGTCGCCGGTGACGTACGCCAGTCGATCCTGGTTGTCGTAAGGCAGCGGCTGCAGCAGCACCGTGTTGACCACGCTGAAGATCGCGGTCGTGGCACCAATCCCCAGCGCAATGGTGACCAGTGCCGTCAGCGAGAAAACGGGGGATTTCACCAGCGTTCGGATCGCGAATCCGACGTCCCTGCGGAGTGAGCTCATGATGCGCTGCCCGTATCAGAGGTTGTTGAGTACAAACGGAACGCCAATGGCGGGATATTCGACACCGATCGGGGACGGAACGATGCAGCCCTATGACAGGTTGCTGGAAGTGCGAGCCGGAGCTCGCCACGGACTCTACGTACTGGTCCCAACATCCTCAGGTGTCGGACTGGTGTAGAAGTTGTCAGGATTGCACAACCTCCGTCACCCACACATGCGCCACGTCGCCTTGGCCGTTCTCCTGTCCGCTGCGGCGGCTTGTTCGTCCACCCAGATCGCTACGGAACCCATCGTCCTTTCGCAAAGTGAGGCCGCTGACTCCGTAAAGGTCCGCGTCGGCCAGGTCATCGTTGTCGATGGCATCCGGGTGCATTTCACTAGTGTCGAGTCGGACAGCCGCTGCGCTGCCGATGTGGTCTGTGTCTGGGCCGGCGATGCCGTCGCCAACTTCGCGGTTGCGTTGGACTGCGAATGTCGCGCGGCCGCCGTCGCCCTCGCGCTCCATGTCAACCTCGAACCGCGGAGCGGCACCGCGTACGGCCACCGCGTGGAGCTCAGGGGCCTTCAGCCGTATCCCAACTCGACGTCGGAGATAAAGCCCGAAGCGTATTCGGCGTGGGTCCGCATCGTGCGCGTTGAATAGCGCCCCACAAAGCGCGTTAAACCGCTGTGCGGACGCTTTTGGTAAGTAGTTCCCGGTTTTCAGCTTGCCGTTCGTTGTTGGCGATCAATTCAGTCTTGCCTTGACCGCTGCGATATACGCATCCTTGCCCGACCCGTCTCGCCCGTGTGGCCGGCGGCGTACCGAGGGTGGATATGGCGAAGCGGCCGCGCGCCGGAACGGGACGCCAAAAGCGAAGGACTGGAGCGGCGAAGAAATCGGCGTCAGGCAGGCGCGTTAGGCCTTCGCCGGTCATCACGGTGCGCACCCTGATTGGCGGCCGGCGCATCGAGGGTCACGTCCCCGCCTCTGCCCCGATCGAGCGGCTCACCGAGGAATGGGCCTACCTCCTCCGGTCCCGCGCCCGGTGGGTGGATCAGCCGCACGTCAGGCTCTCGCTGCGCGAACGGGCCCTTGCCGACCTCGAGACGCTCGGCCTGGCGCGCTCGTTCATCGAGCGGCTGGCGACGGTGCACCACGTGGAAGTCGAGCTCCACACGTGGGATCCGGCTGACGAAAACGCCGACCGCATTCACGAGGCCGCCGCGTCCTTCCCGTGGGAGTACCTCCTCAGCGCCTCGACGCGCGGTGCGGGGCGGTTCCAGTCGATCCTCATTTCGCGCCTGATGAGAAACGGCGGGCGCGCGGCCGTCACGCCGCCCGCCTCACGAGTCCTGTTCGTCGAAAGCGCTCCCGGCCGACTCTACGATGTCTACGACTTCTCGTCGGAACGAACGCGCATCGCCGCCGCCGTACGCGTCCGCAGGGAGATCATGCCCGACGGCGAGCGCCGGGAACCGCCGGCTCACTTCATTGCGTCACCCGAGGGGAACGGCCGCCGCCCTCCCGAGATGCGGCTCGCACTCACGGAAACGGAAACCCGCCTCCACGACACGGTGCGCGCCGAGCGCTGGGACGCCATTCACGTCACCGGCGTGGATACGCACCAGGCGGCCGCCCTCGTACCGGGGTTCTACCAGGCGATCCAGGACAAGCCGGCGGTCTGGGATCGTATCGCCGACGCGAATGGCCGCGTGCGCGACGGCATGATCCTGCGCGCATCCAATGTCAGTGAACTACCCGTACCGTGGAACGAACTCGCCCGGCTGCTGGTGAACCCGGCGGGTGCGCCCAACCTGGTGACGCTCAACCTGCACCACTCTGGTGCACGCCTGGCGCGCGAGCTCGTGGCGGGCGGTGCCCGGGCGGCCATCGGCTTTCTCGACGAGATCGACGACGAACTGGCCGAACTCTTCTTCCAGGCCTTCTACTGGGCGTGGTGCGCACCCGGCGGCAAATGTTCCATCCCGATGGCGTTCATGCAGGCCTGGCAGCACATGCACGGCCACGGCGACCGGCTGCATGGCACGGCCATCGCCCTCTGGATGGGGACCAGCGTCTTCGACCTCCACAAGACGTTAGGCACGGCCGAGCCGCAGCTGATGGAGCCGGCACCGACCGACCGGCTCGAGCGCATGGCGACCCACGCCACGACACCCGTCGGCAAGCTTCTCAGCGTCGAAATCGAGGTGCCGAACGAGATCAACTACTCGCTCCTCCACAACCAGCGGCCACTCCTCGGCAAGCTGACGCTGACCCGGCTCGTGAAGGATCCGATCGAGGACATCACGGTCACCGTCGAACTCAACCTGGGTGCGGAGAACTACCCGTTCCGGTGCACCGTGCTCGAACTGAAGGAACCGCAACTGGCGATGGCGTCGATGGTGCAGATTCCGCTCACCGCGTCGCTGCCGCGTGCGCTCCGGGAGCGCGTGCACTCCACGGTCTATGTGAAGGTCAGCTGCGGAGGGCGCGTTGCCAGTGAATCGACGAGCCGCGTGACGCTGATTCCGGTCGATGAGTGGGTCGACGATACCGACAACAACCCCTGGCTGCCGTCCTTCGTGCTCCCGCGCGACCCGGCCATCCTCAAGATCATCACGTCCTCGCGGCGGTACCTGGTCGGAATCCAGGACGACCCGGCGGCCGGGTTCGACGGCTACCAATCGATCGACGACTCGCTCGATGATCCCTCGGAGGGCGTGGATGCCCAGGTCCGCGCCATCTGGACCGCCCTGGTCAACGAGTACCGCATCCAGTACATCAACCCGCCGCCATCGTACTCCGACCAGTCGCAGCGGCTCCGGACGCCGAGCGACATTCTCTCGTCAGGCACCGCGACGTGCATCGACCTGTCGCTGCTGCTGGCGTCGTGCCTCGAGTACATCGACGTCTATCCGGTGCTGGTCCTGCTGACCGGGCACGCGTTCGTCGGATACTGGCGGTCGGACGAGCACCATGCCGCGTTCCTCGAGATGCGCAAGCTGCCGGCGAACATACCCGCGCCCGGTGAGGCTGCGGCCCGCGCGGCCGCGGTGCCGTTTGTCGATCAGTATGGCTGGCGCCTGACGAGGCTCCAGTACGACGAGATCATGACCCACGTCACGTCGGGCGATCTCGTCATGCTCGAAGCCACGTACCTCACCTCGGCCAGCAGCTTCGCTGAAGCCGTGGAGGAGGGTCGGGCCAACCTGCGCAGCAAGCGCCAGTTCGACAGCCTGCTCGACATCCGGTCGGCGCGCACTGCGTCGCCGCCGGTGACACCTCTCCCGATCATCGACCCGGCGTGACATGACCACCTCACGTACCCGGTCGACCATCGACGTGCGGGAGACGGACCGCTTCGCGTCGCACGTCGAGGCGGCGGCACGCGAGGACGACCTGTTCCGGGCATTCTACGCTGAACCCGGAATGGAAGACGACATCTCGGCGCTGCGCCGCCGGCGCCGCAAGGTGGCCAACACGCTCGACAGTCCGGTGCGCGCGGTGACGCTGGTCGAAGACGATGGTGTGCTGTACTGGCGCGATGGAGTTCCCGGCCGGGCCGTCGGAGGACGCCGACGCCGGCGGGGAGCGCCCATCGTTCCCGAGGGCAACTTCGTCATGACCCGCGAGTTCCCTCCCCTCGCGCCTAACAAGGTGATCGACGCGATCGGTGCGCTCGATCGCCGCCTGAACAGCACGGTGGACACGTCGCTGCGGTCGCGCCTCCGCGCACTGAAGCAGACCAGCGACGGCGGATTCGAGTTCGTGGCGAAGGATCCATCCGGTCCGTTCACGGGCCGCACGTTGTTGCTCGTCCACGGGACGTTTTCGAACGCCGACAACATGCTGAACGAGTTCAAGTTCGGCCGCCGCGCGCTGCGATTCCTGAATCGGGCGACACGTGGCCCGGCGAAATACGACCAGGTCCTGTTCTTCGATCACCCGACGCTGTCAGTGAGCCCGGTGATGAACGCGCTGGAGCTGGGCCGGGCGATGGCCGGCAGCGGCGGTACCATCGACGTCATTGCACACAGCCGCGGCGGACTCGTGGTCCGGTGGTGGCTCGAGGCCTTCGGCAGCTCGCTGCGGACTTCACCCGCGACAAGAGTTCGCGCCGTATTGGCGGGCTCGCCCCTTCATGGCACCTCCCTTGCGGCGCCTGACAAGATCCGGGGCGCGATGAGCCTGGTTACCAATATTGGTACCTTCGCCGAGAAGACCCTGAACCTGGTTGGCGTCGCCAATCCGTTTATCTGGGTCGCGGGGAAGCTGATCGAGGTCATTGTGTCGGTCACCGGCGCCCTCGCGCGGACGCCCCTGGTCGATGCCCTGACCGCCCTGATCCCGGGCCTGTCGGGGCAATCGGCCGTCTCCAACAACCACGAACTGAGCCGCCTCAGGATAGGTCCAGTGGCCGTGGACCCCGCCTATTTCGCGATCAAGAGCAACTTCGAGACGACGAATCCGGGCTGGAAATTCTGGCGGCACTTCAGGAAGGACCGCGCTGGGGACCTGGTGGCCGATATCGTGTTTCCGTCGGGCAACGACCTCGTCGTAGATACGTGGTCCATGGATGACTTCGGCGTGCCGAAGTTGAGCCTTGCCGGGACCGCGTGCGACTTCGGAACTTCGGATACGGTGTGGCACTGCAACTATTTCCGGCAGGACCGCTCTATCGACTATCTCGCGGATGCATTCCGTGTTTCTCTCGACTGAGGGACTGACGGCTGGGGCTGCCTAACTATATCATCGGGAACCGCCTTACCCGGCTGAAGCCGGGAAATTCCGGCGTTCGCAATGCGTCAGGCAGGCAGCGGGGCGCAGACCTCTTTCCGGCAGGAGGAGTCTGATGGCGCGGGGATCCTGGTCGTTGCGGCAACGCCTGGCGTTTGCCATATGCGGAACGCTGGCCGTCGGGATTCTCGCGTTCGGCCTGGTGGCCTGGAACGAGGTCCGGGGCGCGACGGTGGAAACGGCCGAAGCGCGCCTCGATGTCGTGACGCGCAGGATTTCCGACCTGCTCACCACTT
>CBIHMX010000076.1:0-8687 GCA_966211115.1 uncultured Gemmatimonadaceae bacterium
AATCGTCAATCGTCAATCGTCAATCGTCAATCGTCAATCGTCAATCGTCAATCCTACGGCCTTCCTCCAGGATTCCATTCCAGCCTCGGCCCGTTGGCGATCGTGCGCACGGCGTTGGCGATGAGGTCGATCATCTGCGTCATGTGGGCGAAATCGATTCGCTCGACCTCGTCGTTCACCGTATGATAGTCTTCGTGCATGTTGTAGGACGACAGCGTGTGCGCGACGATGCCGAGTCGGGCGAAGGTGATGTTGTCGCTGCGCTCGAAAAAGTTGAACTCGAGCCGCTTGTCCGCCTGGACGGGTAGCCCGGCTGCGACCATGGTGCTGCCCATGGTCGATCGATCGAACCCGGTGAGCCAGGCCCTGCCGGGACCGCCGGCCGAACTGTCCGGACGGCCGATCATTTCGACCTGGATGTCCGCCACATGGCGCTCGATGGGAACGATCGGATGCTGCACGTACCATCTCGCGCCTAACGTACCGGACTCCTCCCCCGTGAACGCGGCGAACAGGATCGTGCGCTTCGGACGCGGACCGGCGGCGATGATCCGGGCCGCCTCCATCACGGCAACCGTTCCCGACCCGTCGTCATCGGCGCCGTTATTGATCGAGTCGCCGGTGGCGCCGGTCTCGATGCCGGTGTGGTCGAAGTGAGCGCCGAGGATCACCACTTCCGACGCGAGCGCCGGATCGGAGCCGCGAAGAACGCCCAGCACGTTGACACTCGTCAGGCGGCGATCCGCCGGCACCGTGTCGAGCCCGCCAAACGAGGGCAGGAGCACCAGGCGTTCGCTGTCGGCGACGGCCCCGGAGGATGATCGGGAACGGATGGTTGTCGTGATGAGCGGCAGCCGCTGGAACCAGCCGTTGTCATCGCCCGCTGGCTGGATGCCCGACGCCTGCATCTGTGCGGCAATGAATCGGGCTGCTCGCGCTTCTCCGGCGCTGGCCACCCGACGGCCTTCCATCGAATCATGCGCGAGCGCGGTGAGCAGCATTCGCGTCCGATCGACGCTGGCCGTCGCCGCGACGGCGGCGGGAGTCGCCGATGGAGCGCCGGCACGGGCACACGCCATGACGATGGCGGTCAGCATCAGCAGGCAGCGGGTCATGAACTCGGCATGAAAGGTTCCCGGCGCGCGACGTCCGCGCGAACCTGTCGAAAAATACCGGACGAACCGGCGCCGGTCAGGAGCCGCGAGCCGCCAGCAGGAAGACGTCGTAGAGGGCGTGCGTCCACGCGGTGATGCCAAAGCCGCGGAGGACGTACAGGGCGCTGAACGCCAGGCCAGCAACCGTGCGAAAGATGAACGAGGGAGCCTCGATCGGATCGCCGTATGGACCGATGTAATGGAATGCAGAGAATACCAGCGCACCGACGATGACCGCGAAGGTCGTCGCGGGGACCTTTCCCCAGCCGAGGACGGTCTTGCCGAGGAAGAGCAATGCGCCGACCAGCAGGACGCGGAAGACGATCTCCTCGTACAGGCCGGCACCTAACGAAATCATGAACACCACCGGCCAGCTCATCTGCTCGAGCTGCCCCATGGCCAGCAATGGCAGCGCGTTCAGCAACTGGGCCGTGATGATACCAACGACGAAACCGAACGCAATCGCCAGCACGGCCGACTCGAGCAGCATCAGCACGAAGTATCGTGGTCGCAGCGATCCGGACGAGCGGCGCGCATCGCGCCAGGCGAGCAGCATCAGCGCGAGCGCGACCAAGCCTCCGAACAGGAACGGTCCGCGGTCACCGAGCAGTGCGGCGGCCAGGCTGCGCAGCAGGACGTCGGCGCCGTTGCGGATGCCGCTGCCGGTTCCCTGGTTCAACACCAGCGCCAGCGCTTCGTACGCCAGCAGCAGCGGGATGGCGAAGGTGAGGCTGTAGCGTGGCGAGCGCGTCTGGTCCCAGTACGACTGTCGAGGGGCGGGAGGCGTCGGCGCCGTCATGGACTGATCCTACGGCGGTATCGGCAAGCGCGTTTCACGGGAACGGCGTTAGGCGCTTTCGGCGCCGGGCGGAGCGCCGCGGCGGAGGTCGGCCGGGAGCGAATCGAGCAGCGGCTTGAGCTCGGCCGCTCGCTCGACGGTCGTGACGAAGGTGAGCCCGGGCAGGGTGACCACGAGGAGCCCGTCGACGCCGTAGAGGACCGCCGCCGCGCCTTCGGCGTGGACGACATTCCCGCTCGCGTCGACGAAATGCGAACGCCCGGACGCGCCATTGCCGGTGTCGTCGAGCTCGCGCGCGCGCCGGAGCGCGCCCCACGTACCGACGTCATCCCAGCCGAATTCGCCTGGAACCACCACGAGGTTATTGTGGCATCGCTCGAGGAGCCCGCGCTCGAGGGAAATCGATCGCACCTGCCTGACGAACGCGTCATGATCGCGCGTGTCGAGACAGTCGAGCGAATCGGAGACTTCCACGCAATTGCGCTCGACCTCCTGCAGGATGACCCGGGTCCGCCACACGAAGATGCCGCTGTTCCAGAGCGCGCCCTCGCGCACGAGCGCCTCCGCGCGCGGCCGCGCCGGCTTCTCCTCGAACGCAATCACCTGGCACGCCCCCCCTTCCGCGAGTGGACGATCAGCGTTCAGCGGTAACCCGGGCAACAGGTATCCGAAGCCGGTTTCGGCGCGCGTGCTGTTCACGCCGACCGCGACCAGCACATCCGACGCCGATGCGATGCGCGCCCCTTCGCGCAACACGTGCCGAAACGCGTCGACGAACGAGACGGCGAGGTCGGCGTGCAGGCAGAAGAACACACTGTCGGGACCCGCACGGTGGCGGATCTCGCCGGCCGCCCAGGTGAGCGATGCCGCCGTTCCGAGCGGGTGCGGCTCGACGAGGATGTTCCGGTCCGGCACGTTCGGAATGGCCGCCCGAATCTGTCCGGCGATGTCCAGGCTCGTGACAACCAGAATTCTCTCGACCGGGACGAGCGGCTCGAGGCGCGACACGGCTTCGGCGATCAACGGACTGTCGCTGACGAGCGCCAGGACCTGCTTCGGCCGTGCCGGCGAGGACAGCGGCCAGAATCGCGAACCGATGCCCCCGGCGAGGATGACAGCCCAGAGCTCCCCCTCCACCGGCGTCGATTCGGCTGGAACCGCCTGTTCAGCCGTTACCGTTGCGAGGGATCCGGAAGGTTGTGAGGAAAAAATGGACACCGTTGCGGGGCCGACGGGTGACGAGCGGGAGCAGTAAGCTACCCGATGCAGAATGCTGGGTGCAGAGTGGACCATGGAACAGCCCAAAACAATCCGATTGAAAACAGAGAAACCGGTTTCGCTGAAGGACCTGGACCTGGAGCGGCACCTCGCCGATCCAGTCCTGCGGCAGTCCTATGTTACGCCGATGTTCGACCTGATCGCGCCGCGGTACGACGACTTCACGCGGACGTTTTCGTTCGGGATGGATCGTGGCTGGAAGCGCTCGCTGGTCGAAATGGCGCAAGCGACAGCGCCGGCGCACGGCATCGTGACCGACGTGGCCACGGGCACCGGTGATCTCGCGTTCGCGTTGCGCCGTCTGCGGCCGGACCTGCAGATCGTCGGTACCGATGTTTCGCTTCAGATGCTCGAGCGTGCACGCGGCAACATCACCGCCGCAGCGAAGGTGTCGATCGCGGCCGGTGACATCAGCGCCCTTCCCTTTGCCGACGCTTCGCTCGACGCCATCACCGCCGGCTATGCGTTACGCAACACACCGGACTGGCGCAGGTCCCTTCTGGAACTCGCTCGTGTCATCAGGCCGGGCGGCCATCTCTACACGCTGGACTTCTATCTGCCGACGTTCGCTCCGTGGCGCGCGTCATTCCTGGGCTGGCTGGCCGTAGCGGGACGCGCCGTTGGATGGTGGTGGCATCGCGAGCCGATGGCCTACGGGTACATCGCCAGGTCCATTGCACACTTCACCACCGCGGCCGGCTTCACGGCAGAGCTGGACCGGGCCGGATTCACCGTGGCCTCGGTCCAGCGCCGCCTGGGTGGCGGCATTGCGCTACATCACGCGGTCCGGCGCGGGACGCCCGGCGCCTAACGCGTCAGCGTCAGGATGGTCTGCCCGTCTCCATGCTTCACGCGGAGCAGGCGGTCGCGTCCGGCCTGGTCGCGGACGATATCGACTCCGGTGACGCCGCCGATGCCGCGTGTCAGGTGGCGACCGGTCGCCTGGAAGTCGCCGAGCATGATCTGGATCCGCTCGTCGTTATGGTCCCAGGATGCGCCCAGGAACGGATAGTCCCGTTCCTGCGCCTGGGCACCGAACTCCGGGTCATCGACCTCGAGTGATGCCAGCCGGCCCTGGTTCTGTCGGGTGAACGTCTCCAGCGCGCTGGCCCAGTCGTCACGCGCTACCGTGGAACCCTCACCCAACGTCCGCCACGTCTGGCGATCCTCGCCACTGGCAGGGACCGCGAGCACCGCGCACTTCGCACCGCGCAGGATGCCGGTGGCCGTGCTGCCCACGAGAATGCGGTCGACGACACCGGCGCCGCTGCTGCCCGTCACGATGAGGTCCATTCCGTTCCGGTCGGCGAACTCGAGCAACTCCCGTGACGGCTTCCCGGGGAGCGTTTCGGTTTCGTACGAGACATTTGCCGGCAACGCGAGTTCCTGCCTGACGCGCTCGAAGCCTGGTCCAACGCCTTCTCGGAACATCGTCATCCAGGCCGCGAAGGCATCGGGTTGCAGCTCCAGCTTCGGTGCGACGTGCACGACATGCACCGATGTCACCGTGTCAAAGAGTTGAACGGCGATGCGGCCGGCGTTGATGCTGTCGGGCGAAAAATCCATGGCGATGAGCAACCGCTCGGGCAGCGTGTCGAAGTCAGCCGGTACCGCCAGCACCGGCGTGCGCGCCTGACGAAGCACGTGCAGCGCGGTTTCGCCGCCAAAGAGCCGGTCGAGCAGTTGATGATGCCCGAGGCCGATGGTGATGACGCGTGCCTTCAGCTCGCGCGCTGTTCGGGCAATCGTCTGCGAGGGATCCCCGTCGCGCACCTCGATCTTCCACTCGCGTGCGCGGGCCGCGATCTCCGTGACCTGGTTCCGGACACGCTCCATGAGGCTCGAGCGCCGCGCATCGCTGGATTCGATCGGAGGCACGATCATGCCGAAGTCGGCCGCGACCACCGGCAATCCCTCGAGGACCGCAAGCACGACGACTTCGGCGCCCGTGCGCTGCTCGAGCAGGGCACCAGCGCGCAGCGCGGCGGTCGAGGCGTCGGAGCCATCGCTCGCCACGAGGATTGGTCCGAGGTTCGTCGGATCGCGAGACGCCAGGGCGGTCTCCGCCTGTGTTCGTTCGATCGCGGTCGTGGTCATGGTTCACCTCACTGAAAGCGGCAGAGCGACATGCTACACATTCAGTGAATACACCAGGTGACGTCCGTTGCCTGTCGGCGTTTTGCCTACACGGACTCAGCAGACTGTCCGGGCGGTTTGCCGGTCCAGCGCTTCACCGTTCGCCAGACGACAAACGCGCCGACCAGGATGGCCACGAACGGAATGATGTAGACCACCAGGTTGAATCCCTCGGCGCGCGGTGAGAGGAGAATCCACTCGCCGTATTTGTCGACGAAGTAGGCACGCACCTCGTCAGGCGTCTTTCCCGAACGAAGCTGGTCGCGAACGACACTTCGCATCTGCTGCGCGAGTTCAGACGGCGAATCCTGAATCGAATTCCCCTGGCAGACCGGGCAGCGAAGCTCCGACGCGAGCGACGTGGTCGCCGCTGCGAGAGCCACCGAATCCGATGGCGACAACGGTCGAGTTCCGGCGCTGTCGACCTGGGCTGATGCGCACGCCGCGCCGGCGAACAGGAGAACCGCGAACAATGCGCGTGCGAAACGCATTATGGCGCGCCTGCTCCTTGCTTGATGAGCGAATCGAGCTTCTGCTTCAACACGGACGCGGAAATGGCGCCGATGTGCTTGTACGCCACTCGGCCATCGCCGGTGACGAAAAACGTTTCGGGAACGCCATAGAGACCGTAGTCAATCGCCGTTCGCGTGCGCGGATCGAGAAGAGACGGATAGGATTGCCCGCCCATCTCCTCGATCCACTTCAAGCCGTACGACGCCTGGTCGTTGTAGAGCAACCCATAAAACCTGACGCCGCGGTCGTGGTATTCGCGGGCAACGGTCGACAGGTCCTCGTGCTCATCTCGGCACGCCAGGCACCAGGAGGCCCAGAAGTTCAGGACGATCAGCTTGCCGCTATGGTCGGCGAGCCTGACGGTGTCACCCACCGCCAGCGCCGACTTCCCTTCCCCCGGCGCAAACACGGACAGTGCGAACGGTGGTGCCGGCTTCCCGGGCAGCGGTGAGTCGATCACCGTCGGGTCTCTCGTCAGGCCGAACGCGAGCAAGCCGATCACCGGCAGCGAAAGCCCGATCGCGAGGCCGGCACGCTTCCAGTTCATCGCGCGCCCTCCTCGCCGAGCGCAACGGGGGCCGGCCGTGTGGCGGTTCCCGGACGAACGCGAACCGCGGCTGGCGCTGTTTCGCGCCGTCCACCAGTCAGCGAGACGATGGCGCCGAAGCACACGATCATGCCGCCGGCCCAGATCCAAGGAACGAGCGGCTCGCTGATGACGCGGAGCGTTGCCGTCGATCCGTCTTCGGCAAACGCCTGCAGGTTGATGTAGAGATCACCCGCCGGCCGGCTCCGTACCGACGGTGTCGGGATGGGCTGGTCCGAGGTCGGGTAGAAGTTCATCCGCGGCTCCATCTGCCCCGCCTCACGCCCGTCGCGCAGGATGGTCACGGCGGCCGCCATGACGCCGCGCTGCGGCTCTTCGCGGTAGAAGACATCGTCGAGGCGCACGGTGAACGCGCCGATGTCCATCGACTGGCCCTTGCGGAGCGTGGCCTCGCGCTCGGTGCGGAATGTGGACGAGGCACCGATGCCTAACGCGACGATGAGGATGCCGAGATGGGCGACGTAACCGCCATACCGCCGGCGGTTGGCCGTTACGAGGCGGCCGAGCGCGATGGGCATCGCCTCGCCGTGGGCGCGACGCCTTGCCATGGCGCCGTCGATGAATTCACGAACGTTGGCGGCGAGCGCAAACGCACCGAACGCAAAGACCGCGAGCGCGTACGGCGAACGCACGCCGATGACGAGGCTGACGAGCAGGCCCACCACCGCGGCAACGGTCGGCGGCAGGAGTTGCCGGCGCATCGTTTCCTTCGTGGCCACGCGCCACGGCAGCGCTGGACCAACGCCCATGAGGAACAGGAGCGCCGCGCAGATCGGCAACGTCATTCGATTGAAGAACGGCTCGCCCACGCTGACCTTCACGCCGCGAGCGGCTTCGGCGACGAGCGGGAACAGCGTGCCGACCAGCACCGTAATCGTGAACGCCGTGAGGAACAGGTTATTGAGCAGGAACACCGATTCCCGCGACACCGCGGCATCGAGCGAGCCCGTCGGACGGAGTCGCTCGGAATTTCCCGCCACGAGCGCGAATGACGCGATCAGGACGACCGCAATGAAGCCCAGGAAGTACATCCCGATCGGCCCCTCGGAAAACGCGTGTACGGAGGACAACACGCCGCTCCGCGTCAGGAACGTCCCGAGGATGGTGAGCGCAAACGTCGCGACGATCAGGTTGAGGTTCCACAGCTTCAGCAGGCCGCGCCGCTCCTGGACCATCACCGAATGCAGGAATGCGGTGGCGGTCAGCCACGGAATGAACGACGCATTTTCGACCGGGTCCCAGGCCCAGTAGCCGCCCCAGCCCAGGACCTCGTACGACCACCACATGCCGGCAATGATCGCCGCCGACAGGAACATCCAGGCGACGAGCGTCCAGCGTCTCGTTATGCGGATCCAGCCGTCGTTGTCGATTTCGCCTGACAATACCGCGCCGATGGCAAACGCAAACGGCACCGACATGCCCACGTAGCCGAGGTACAGGAGCGGCGGATGGACCGCCATCAGCGGATGATTCTGCAGCAGCGGGTTCGGCCCCGGCCCGTCCGGCGGGATGGGCGACACCAGTCCGAACGGATTGGCCGGACCGGCGAGCAGGATCAGGAAGAACACACTGATCAGCAACAGCACCGCGCCGGCGTACGGCACCAGCGTGCCCTCGCGCGCGCGGTTCTGGTACGTCACCAGCGCCGACAGCGACGAGAGCACGAAGATCCAGAAGAGGATCGACCCTTCGAGCGCCCCCCACAGCGAAATGACCGTGTAGAACAGCGGCGTGGCGCGACTGCCCACCATCGCGACGTACCGGATGCTGAAATCGTGCGCGACCAGCCCGTAGATCATCGCCAGCGTGGCAATGGTCACCAGGCCCCAGACGGCGTAGACAGCCAACTCGCCGCTCCGCAGCAGGTCGCTCCGCCGGCTTCTGGCGCCCACCACCAGGGCTATTGCCCCGAAGACCGCGACGCCTAACGCGACGAGGAGCGATCCCGATCCCAGCAGTCGCGTCACGTACCCGACTCCTTCTGGAGTGACCGGTACATGTCCTGCGGACGCTCTCCGTGCTCCGGCTTCCGGTACTCGTTGGAATGCTTCACCATCAGGTTCGTCGAATGAAACACGCCGTCGCGATGGTACCGGCCCTCGACCACGACACCCATGCCATCCCGGAACATCTGCGGCGGTGCGCACTTGCTGTACACGTTCACCGCCTGGGCCTGGCCGCCGCTGTCGACGACCACGCC
>CBIHMX010000077.1:0-8676 GCA_966211115.1 uncultured Gemmatimonadaceae bacterium
CTGGTGTCGGGAATCTCGGGAATCTTGGGAATCGGGAATCGGGAATAGAATAGGGAATAGGGAATAGGGAATGGTGAATCGTGAATCGTCGGTGATTTCTTGAACACGGAAGGGCCGCTCTGGACACCTTCACCCGAGCGGGTGCGTGAGTCACACCTGAGACGATTCGTCGATCATGTGGGACTCAGTACTCGGCCGGGCGAAACGGACGTCGATTACGATCATTTGTACCAGTGGTCGATCACCCACCCGGAGCAGTTCTGGCCGGCGCTCTGGCGCTACACAGGCGTGATCGCCCACGAGCGGCCGGGCAGGGACCCGTGGGATGAGGTCGTGATCGGGCTGGAACGCATGGCGCCGCCCAACCCCGCCATCGGCCCACGCTGGTTTTTCGGCTCGGAACTCAATTTCGCCGAGAACCTGCTACGGTATTCGGACGATCGGGAGGCGCTCGTTTCATGGAACGAAGCGGGCCGGCGCACCTCGATGTCGTATGCGGCATTGCGGGAGGCGGTGTCCGCTGCTGCGGCAGCGCTCGAGGCGCAGGGCGTAGGGCCGGGAGACCGTGTCGCCGGCTTCATGCCTAACGTTCCGGAAACCGTGGTCGCGATGCTCGCCACCGCCAGCCTCGGCGCCATCTGGTCGTCGTGCTCACCTGATTTCGGCGTCAAGGGAGTCCTGGATCGTTTCGGCCAGATCGAGCCTCGCGTGCTGTTCACCGCCGATGGCTATCGTTATGCGGGCAAGGAGATCGATTCGCTCGGACGTGTGCGCGAGATCGTGTCCCAGATCGGATCCATCGAGCGCGTGGTCGTGGTGCCGTATCTGCGCGATGAGTTGAGGCTGACGGACAGCAAGGCCACCTCGTGGGGCGACTTCATCGGCGCACGGGGCACGGGGCACGGGGCACGGGAGGCCGATTCCCCATCGTTTCCCGTTCGACCATCCCCTCTACATCATGTACTCGTCAGGCACCACCGGCCTGCCCAAGTGCATGGTGCATGGCGCCGGCGGGACGCTGCTGCAACACCTCAAGGAGCACCAGCTTCACACCGACCTGACCCGCGACGACCGCCTCTTCTACTTCACGACGTGCGGCTGGATGATGTGGAACTGGCTGGTGAGCGCGCTCGCCACCGGCGCGACGCTGATCCTGTACGACGGTGCGCCCCTCGCGCCGAATGCCAGCATCCTCTGGGACATGGCCGAAGCCGAACGGATCACCGTGTTCGGTACCAGCGCCAAGTACATCGCCGCGGCGGAGAAGGCTGGCCTCGAGCCTGGCCGCACGCACGACCTCTCGGCGTTGCGCACGATTCTCTCGACCGGCAGCCCGCTGGCAGGCCCTGGATTCGACTACGTGTACGACAAGGTCAAGCGCGACGTCTGCCTGAGCAGCATCAGCGGCGGTACGGACATCATCGCCTGCTTTGCGTTAGGCAACCCGGCCGGTCCCGTCTGGCGCGGCGAGCTGCAGGTCCGGGGACTCGGCATGGCGGTCGATGTCTACGGCGAGGATGGCAAGCCTGTCCGCGGCGAACCCGGAGAACTCGTCTGCACGAAGCCGTTTCCCAGCATGCCGATCGCGTTCTGGAACGATCCCGACGGCGCCAAATACCGCGCCGCGTACTTCGAGCAGTATCCCGGCGTCTGGCGGCACGGCGACTGGGCCGAGCTGACCGAACATGGCGGGATGATCATCACTGGTCGCAGTGACGCGACGCTGAATCCGGGTGGTGTGCGAATCGGGACTGCCGAGATCTATCGCCAGGTGGAACAGTTGCCCGAGATCGTGGAGAGTCTCGTGATCGGCCAGGAGATCGGCGATACACATGACCGCGATGTGCGAATCGTTCTGTTCGTTCGGCTGCGTGAGGGCGTCACGCTTGACGATGCCTTACGAGAACGGATCAAGCGGCAGGTGCGCGAGAATGCGAGTCCGCACCACGTGCCCAAGGTCATCGTACAGGTGGCAGATATCCCGCGCACGATCAGCGGAAAGATCACCGAGATGGCGGTGCGGGAAGTCGTGCATGGGCGGCCAGTAAAGAACGTGGATGCCCTGGCAAATCCTGCTGCCCTGGAACTCTTCCGGGACCTGCCCGAACTCCGCGGCTGACTGGGACTAGCCGGACATACACTATTGCCGGGAGCGGGCCGACCGGCACACGTTACAGGCGCACTCTCCGGAGGTACCGATGCGCCGGATCGGCTTGGTGGCGTGGCTGATCTCGATCACCGCCTCCGCTACGGCGCACGCTCAGGTCGTGCGCGGGACGGTGACCGAGCGTGTGAGTGGCCAGCGCCTTTCCGGTGTCGTGGTCAGCGTCGCCAGTGCAACGGACTCATCGGGTCCGGGTGGCATCCGTCATGCGCTCACGAGCGTCACCGGCGAGTTCGCCATCACCATTCCGGGCGCGGGGTCGTACGTCCTCAGCGCCAAGCGCATCGGGGTCGCCCGGTTTTCTACGCCCGTGTTCGAAATGCGTTCGGGGGAGAGCCGGCGGTTCGAAGTGGTGCTCGAACGCTTCGAACAGCGCCTGCCTAACGTGGCAGTGAGCGCCACCAACCTCTGTCTTCCAAGGCGGGACCAGCTGAAGACATTCGTGGCATTGTGGGACGAGGCACGCACCGCCTTGATTGCCTCAGAACTGTCGGTAGAGGATATGCGCATCACGGGGTGGCTTTCACAATACCAGCGATCGTTGGACCCGGCGTCCCTCCGGATCCTGCAGGACCAGCGATCGGTCGCGGAAGGCGTCTACGATCGCCCCACCCGAAGCATCAGCGGTGATTCGCTCGCCAAGGTCGGCTATTGGCGAAAGCAGGATGCCGACACGATGGTGTTCTACGGGCCGGACGCCGAGGCGTTGCTGTCGGATGCGTTTCAGTCGGGCCATTGCTTCGAGGTGGTGCAGGGACGTGGCGATCATCGTGGCTTGATGGGGCTCTCCTTCCGGCCCCGCCAGAACAGGGTGATGGGCGGCATCAATGGCACGATCTGGCTCGATGGGTCGAACTTCGAGCTGCGGTTCGTCGAGTTCCGGTATACGAACCTGATCACGATTCCGCGATCGCCGCACCTTGGTGGCGAGGTGCATTTCATTCGGCATGAAACCGGGGCCTGGTTCGTCAGGCGCTGGTTCATCCGGATGCCGCTCTTTCCGACGATCCGGCCGGCGATAGGCGGCGCGGGTTTCGCGCGAAGTGCGCCTCGGCCCACCGTACACCGGATCATAGAACAGGGTGGTGGGCTTTTCACGCCACAGCTTCGCACGTGGGAGAAGCCAGGGTTCATCGAAGGGGTGATCATGGATAGTACGGGACGCCGGCCACTGCGCGAAGCAATGGTTTCATTGTCAGGCACTCCGTACTCCACCGAAGTCGACGCCGAGGGCCGCTTCCGATTCGACAGCATTCCGCCGGGTGCGTACACGCTGCTCGCATCTCATCGCGATTACGCCGACCTTGGGCAACTTGCGGCGAGCGATCCGCTGAATGTCGTCGCGAGTGAAACGTATCAGAGCAGGATGCGAGCTGTTACTACCGCCGAGCTGCTCAACTCGTTATGCGAGGCGAAGCCTGTCGATCCAAAGCGAGCGACACTGCGAGTCGTCGTTCTTCATTCCGATAGTGGGACCGCGGTCAGTGGGGTTTCTCTGGCGCTCCAATGGGAAAAGCCGACGCGAGTTGATATCAGGGCGGCGGAGTCCTTCCCAGCCGTGCAGACGATGACGGACGAGAGCGGCGCTGCAACATTCTGCGGGGTTCCCGCAGGCGAGAGCCTGGAATTGCTTCTTCTCCGTTCAGATGATCTTGCGGATGTTGTGGCGGGCCAGCGTTCTGTCCGTGTGACCTCTTTCATACTCCACCCCGGCGAGGTCGTGAGCAGGACGGTCTCAATCAGGCCACCGAGATAATTTTCCGTAAAAGGTGTACTGACCCCTTTTCGACCGCGTTAGCCGAGGAGTTTGTGGCGGATTGGGGGAGTCAGGGCGCGGTGGCCGATCGAGTCGCGCGCGCGTTCGGCCAGGCACTGGGCAAAACGGGGTCAGACGCCGTTTTTTGGAAACGGCGTCTGACCCCGTTATTCGGGCATGAAATGCTGCTTGGGGGCGTCAGGACGCGTTTACGGCCACGCTCGAGGGCCGAAAAAGAGCGTCTGACCCCGTTCTATTAAAACGGCGTCTGACCCCGTTAGCCGAGGAGTTTGTGGCGGATTGGGGGAGTCAGGGCGCGGTGGCCGATTGAGTCGCGTGCGCGTTCGGCCAGGCGCTGCGTCAACTCCTGAAGCACCTGGGAGCGCGATTTCGTGACTCGCTGGAGCGAATAGCGCGCAATCCCGAATGCGCTCAGCACCGTTCCCACGATCGCCGGCGCCACGAGGATCGGCATGCTGAGCGCTCCCACCGTTATGCCGATGATCGGGCCCATCGCCCCACCACCACCGCCTCCGATCACGCCGCCATAAATCGCGGCGATCAAGTCCTTCAGTCGTTCGCCCACGTAGATGTTGGTGCGACCGTCCCGGACAAAAACCGAGATCTGCACCTTTCGCTGCCGGTCGGCCGACGTCCAGTTGAGCGAGCGCCCGACCACGCTGACCACTCCATTGTCGTTCAGTGCCCGGCGAATCTCCTCGACCATCAGGTCGAAATCACGCTCCGGCATTTCCCCCGCGATCGTCGACTCGAACGCGATCGCGTGACGCCCACCGAGCCACCAGTTGTACGGAGGCACGATACCGTCGCGGACGACAACCTCATGGCTCGTGTCCGCTTCTGCTGGCGCCTGCACGAGGCCACGTTCGGCCATGGCGCGATCGACAAACTGCTGGTCGATGCCCGCTTCGCGCGCCGCAAGCCGCACCTGGTCGATCTTGTAGCCCGTGGTCACCGGGTCGCGACGCTGGGCCGCACGGTCGGCGATGCGCATGGGCGGCATCTTGCCCGTCATGTCCTGGAGCTGCGCCGCGCGTTCCCACACCGCCTGCGCTTCATCGCTCGAGACGGATGCCGGCTGATCCGGCCGCGGCGCGGCGACGTCCTCGTCAGGCAGGCTTGCCTCGGCGCGCCGCAACTCGGCCAGCAACTCCTCGCAGCTCTGGATCCGGCTGTCCGGGTCCTTGGCCAGGCAGCGATCGACCAGCCGGGCCAGCGCGCGAGGCACGCTCGGCGCCACGTTCGAGAGGGATGGCGGCTCCTTCGTCACGTGAGCCACGAGGACGGCCGAGGCGGTCGGACTGTCGAAGGGGAACCTGCCCGCCAGCGCGAAGAAGGCCACCACGCCTAACGAATAGACGTCGCTCCGCCGGTCGACGGCGTCACCGGCCACCTGCTCGGGGCTCATGTAGTGGACGGTGCCGAGCACCGTGCCGGTCGCCGTGAGCGGCGCCGCTTCGGCCACGCGGGCAATGCCGAAATCCGTGACGAGCGCGCGGCTCGAGGCGCTGTCGAGCAGGATGTTCTCCGCCTTGACGTCGCGGTGCACGACGCCGGACCCGTGGGCGTATCCCAGCGCGTCGCCGACGTCGTACAGGATGGAAATCGCCGCGCGCGGCGTGAGCGGACCACCGTCGCGAATCATCTGGGCGACCGACGGTCCGTCGACAAAGCCCATCACGAAGAAGACCGTGCCGTTGATGTCATCGGCCCGGTGGATCGGCACGATGTTGGGATGGTTGAGGGCCGCGGCCGTACGCGCTTCACGGAGGAAGCGGGCCCTGATGACGTCATCCGCGGCAAGAGCAGGTGGCAGCGTCTTGATGGCGACGAGGCGCTCGAGCTTGAGGTCCCGCGCGAGGAACACGATGCCCATACCGCCGCGGCCCACCTCGCGGAGGATCTCGTATTGGCCATCGAGGGCGCTCGCGAGCGCGTGTGAATCAGGCGGTGGAGCAGTCACGGTCGTACCAGAAAGGATTTTTACGTGCGCGCCGTCAGGTTTCCGGGCGCAAGCATTGGGCTGCATTCATCTTAGCCCGGACCAACGTTACAGCCTCGGCGGAGAAAAAGTCACCATGTAGAGCGGGCGAGCACGCATTTCGGGACCAGATCGTGGTCGCGGAATCACTGCCAACGTTCAAGTCGGAGTGTCGTGGTAGCCTCAATGAATTTCGCGAACGAATTTCAAAATGTCGCCTGTTGGTGCACGCGAACTCGCCGCGCGTTCACGCTGATTGAGCTGCTGAGTGTCGTCGCCATCATCGGCGTGCTCGCGTCGATGAGCGTGCCGCGCTATGCGGATGCGATCGAACGCGCCCGTGTGGCCAAGGCGATCGGCGACCTGCGGACAATGACGCTCGAGCTTCTCTCCGAGGACTCGTTGCCGTCGTCGCTGAACGGCATTGGCCGAGGGGCGAAGCTCGACCCATGGGGCCGCCCCTACCAGTACCTGCGATTCAGTTCGGTATCCAAATCAAAAGGGAAATTGCCGACACCCCCGCCCGGTGCACGAATGGACCGGTTCCTTGTCCCCATCAACTCGATGTTCGATCTGTACAGCATGGGTAAGGACGGCAAGACCCAGATCACGCTGACCGCGCCCGTCTCCTTTGACGACGTCATCGTCGCGAACGACGGCGGCTATATCGGACTCGGCGAAAACTACTGATGCGCTCCGCCGGATTCCTGAGGACAACCGTCGGCAGGAGACTTTTTACTCGATTCCTGCTCGCGGCGCTGGTTCCCGCCACGCTGACCGCCGTCATCGCTGCCACCTTCGTTCGCTCGGAAGTTCGTGCGGCCATTGAATCGCGAGTTTCCAGGGGCGCTCGTCTGGCCGGATTGGGCACGCTCGCCACGCTGGAGCGGCTCGAGGTCACGTTTCGCCAGACGCTCGCGGTGCGCAGCCCTGAGCCAGGACCCTGGCAAGGCACCATTCCGCCTGGCTTTTCATCGGTCGAAACCCGTCCAATAGCGTGGGGCTTGCCGGGTGATGGACTGCTCGACACGCGACCTCTCTCTGCAGCCGAGCAAGAGCACCTGCAGTCTGGTCGGACTTTGCTCGTGATGAGCAAGGAAGAGCGCCCGGCGTTGCTGATGGCTGCGCTGGATGAAACGCATCACCTCGTACAGTGGGCGCGCGTCGAGAACGACGCGATCTGGGGACCGGTGACGAAGGGCCTCCTGGACGAAAATGCACGACTCTGCGTGATAGAACTGGCAGGGCAGCGGATGCTGGCCTGCAGCCACCAGGTGCCCGCGGCGGCACAACAGAAGCTCGGAAAAATTCGCAGCGCGGGCGGGGTTGGATTGGCCGCGTGGGACGAGGGAAGCACGAAAATGTACGCGGCATCGTGGAATGTTTTCCTGCGCTATGCCTACGGCGCGGCCGAATGGCGCGTGATCGTAAGCCATCCATCAAATACGACGTTCGCATCCCTGCGCGGTTTTACGCTCACCTTTTCCGGGATTCTCGTCCTCTCGCTCCTTAGCGTTCTCTTCCTGAGCCACGCACAGATCCGCCTGAGCACCGAGCCGCTGGAACAGCTGCAGGCGGGGACTCGCCGGTTGGAGTCTGGTGACTTTACCACTGCAGTGCGTGTGGAGAGCCGCGACGAGTTCAACGACCTCGCCGACTCCTTCAACCGGATGGCGTCGACGCTGGACCGGCAGATTGTCACGCTACGAGGGCTTGATGAGCTGCATCAGTCGGTGCTCTGGGCACAGGACTGCCGCGTCCAACTGGAGACCGCACTGCGCAGGGTCGGAGCGCTGGTCCGGGAAGCGGACGTCCTCGTCGCGGTAAAGAACACTGACGGATCGATCGTGGCGCTTCAGCAAAGCGCCGGCAGCTCCCTCATCCTGCCTGCGAATGCCGCTCTCGCCAGGAGCGAGGCGGACGAGTTGATGCGCGCATCGGGCGTTATCGTAGTCCCTCCGGGACAGCGGCGCGGATTTCTGTCAGGCTTTCGGCTCACTGGCGCATCATTGGCGACGCACGTGTTTCCGCTGGTTCGCGAACACAGCGCGCTCGGCTTCATTGCCGTTGCCATTCCGCCTGAGTGCTCATTGGATGGGGACCAGTTCGAGGGTGTGCGGCGCCTGGCGGATCGCCTGACCCTCGCGGTCGCCGAGGCGCAGCACGTTCGGCATCTCGCGGCATTGAGTGAAGGAACGATGACAGCTTTCGCCCGCGCCATCGAAGCCAACTCCCGGTGGACCGCCGGTCACTCAGAGCGAGTGACGGCACTGGCGATGATGACGGCGGAACGGATGGGGCTCTCGCGGGAGGAGATCTCCCTTATCCACCGCGGAGGCCTGCTGCACGACATCGGGAAGATCGGCGTGCCGGCAACGGTGCTCGACAAACCAGCGGCGCTCACACCGCTCGAACGTGCGCTCGTTGAACGGCACCCGGTAATGGGTGCGGAAATTCTGGCGCCAATCGGTGCCTTTACTGACGCCATTCCGATCGTGCGCTCTCATCACGAGCAATGGAACGGCACCGGATATCCTGATCGGTTGGCTGGCGAGGAGATCCCGTTCCTTGCCCGAATACTGGCGGTGGCCGACGTGTTCGACGCGTTGGTCTCGGACCGTCCGTATCGAGCCGGCCTGTCGGTTTCGCATGCCGCCGGGTTCATCGAGCTTGGATCGGGATCGCATTTTGATCCGGAACCGGCCGCCGCTTTCCTGGACACGATGCGCGATGGTGAACTGGTGAGGGTGCTTG
>CBIHMX010000078.1:0-8662 GCA_966211115.1 uncultured Gemmatimonadaceae bacterium
CGTTAGGCGTCTCGTGGGGAGCCTTTTCGGCGCAAACACTTGTTGAGGCCGGCGCCATGACGGTAATCGACCGGCCCGCGGCGCTGGTCCCGTACGTGAAACAGTTCGCTGTGCATTCGTTCGTTGCACCCGCGGCTTCGGCCGGTGATTGATGAACGTCATGAGGCGCTTCGCATTCGTGTCGCACCACTGCAAACCTGAATCGCGGATACCGCGAGAACGACGGATTTCGCGAAGGGACATCATTGCGTGCTCGAAACGAGTTCCCGTAACCCGTCGTTTTTGCGTCATCCGCGACCCTGGTTTTGCGGTTTTACATCACGCATAGACGCCGCGCAGGCGGTGCGCTTCGGCAACCCGACCGACGGACAGGACGTACGCTGCGGTCCTGAGCGTCGTGCGACGGGAGATCGCCGCCTGGATAGTTGCGTCGAAGGCACGTTCCATCAGCGTCTGGAGCCGCTCATGCACCTCCGACTCGGACCACTGGTATCCGGCGCGGTTCTGCACCCACTCGAAATACGAAACCGTGACTCCGCCAGCGTTAGCGAGGATGTCGGGAATGACGAACACACCCTTCTGCTCCAGGATGTCATCGGCGTCGGCGCTGGTCGGTCCGTTGGCGCCCTCGCAGATGATCCGGGCACGGATGCGGGCCGCGTTGTCTTTCGTGATGACATTGCCTAACGCTGCGGGGACGAGCACGTCCACGGGAAGCGTCAACAACTCGTCGTTGGAAATGACTTCGCCGCCGGTGAAGCCTTCCAGGACGCCATGATCGCGGACCCACTGCGCGGCGGCCTCGACGTCGATGCCCCGTACGTTGTACAACGCACCCGATCGGTCGCCGATGCCGGTGACGATGCACCCGGCCTGCGCCAGCTGCCGGGCGGCGACGGATCCGACGTTTCCAAAGCCCTGCACCGCCGCTGTGGCACCACGCATCGGCAGGCGGAGATAGTCGAACGCCTTCTGGATCATGACGAAGCAGCCGCGCCCAGTCGCCTCGCGACGGCCGGCCGAGCCGCCGAGTGCAAGCGGCTTGCCGGTGACGACCGCGTTGGTGGTGTGTTTCGCGTGCATCGAATACGTGTCCATGATCCACGCCATGTGGCGCTCGCTCGTGTTCACGTCAGGAGCGGGCACGTCTGAGTCCGGACCAAGCGTCTGCAACAAGCCGGCCGTGTAGCGACGCGTCAGGCGCTGCAGCTCGCGATCTGAAAGAACGAAGGGATCGCAAACCACACCGCCCTTCGCGCCGCCGAAGGGCAGGTCGAGCAAGGCACACTTCCAGGTCATCCACGCCGCCAGCGCCCTGACGTCATCCTGGTCGACGCTCCTGTCAAACCGGATGCCGCCCTTGGCCGGTCCGCGGGCGGTGTTGTGAATGACCCGGTAGCCCGTGAAAACCTCGATGTCGCCGTTGTCCTTCTCGATAGGCACGGCGATGGTGATCTCCTTTTCCGGATGCCGGAGCAGTTGATCGATGCCCGGTTCGATGCCGAGCATGTGCGCGGCACGTTCGTACCGCGCCAGCATCGCCGCAAAAGCGTTATGCGGGGCCGGCGCGCCGTTGCGGGCCGGCGCGATCGGTGATGGTTCAAGCAGAGTCGTCGACATCGGGTTGTCCGGTTGTGGTTGTCAGGCGGTGGCGGGATGCCGCTTTCCCGGAAGGAAGAGGGCAAGGCGGAGAATGATCAGGCCTGCGATACCAGCGATGGCGATGGCACCCGCGAGCACGGCAGGAACGACGGCGACAAATGCCATGATCAGCAAGGCGATTCTGACTGCCAGGTCGCGGCGCAGGTTCGGAACCGGATAGCGCATGAGTCCTCCTGATGGATGGTTCTTGGCCGGTTATACATGCGAATGATCGGGACATCGGAAAAAGCAATCGCCCCACCAGGCTGTTGAGCGCAGGTGGGGCGATTCAGCGTGCGGAGCCGTGTGCGACTATCCGCCTGCTGGTGTTCCCTGTGGCGTAACCGATGCTGTTACGCGATGTCTGCGCTCGCTGATGCGCGCCCCGGTGAAGGGCGCACCATCGCGCATTTCGGACACCCTGGTTCGAAACGTCCCCGAGCTGACGAGATGCGTCACTCCGCTATCGGTCGCAATGGACGTGACCGAACGCCCGGTCCACGACCGCTGCGTTCCCCTCGTCTGTGCGCGCGAAGTTGCTCGAATCATCCGGGATTTCCTGCGTCAGGGAACGGGACGATTGCCCGTTCCGGAGGCGGATAGGTGCCATGGAAGATAGCACGGGAAGTCGCTTTCTTCAACCACTGCAGCCCGCCACACACAGGGAAAATCCCTCAGGAACATGGCGACGCGCTGGCGGCCAAGCGACGTTAGGCAGGTCCAGGGTCAACGAGGAAGACGATGCTGGAACGGGAATTGTTCGCGTTACTCGAACAAACGGCGGATGCTGCGTACACCGTTACCGAAAGCGGCGAGATCTGTTCGTGGAACTCGGCTGCCGAGCAGATGTTCGGCTACCCGGCCGCCGACGTGCTTGGCCGCAACATCGACGAAGTCACTGAAGCGCGCGACGCGTTGGGCACACCTGCCCTGGCAGGCGCCGCCGACTCGGCGACCCGGCGCGCCAATGGCGCCAAGGCGGGAATTCCGAACTTCGACCTGGAAGTTCGCACCCTGTCCGGGAAGCGCATCTGGGTAAATGTCTCGACGATTGTGTTCGACAACCGCCGAACAGGACGCCGGCTCTTCGTAAGGCTGGCGCGCAACATCGAGCGCGAGCGGCGCAACGAAGAGCTGGTCAACCGGATGCTGGAGGCCGCGCGACAACTCATTGCGCTGGCGCACGACCCTGTCCATCACGCGACGGTTGAGCCGCTGTCCGCCCAGGAACTCCGGATCCTCAAGCTGTTCGCCGATGGCGGCAATGCATCGGCCATCGGCCGCGAGCTGCGCATTTCGCCGCAGACCTTGCGCAACCACCTTCACCGCATCAACCACAAGCTCCGGACACATAATCGTCTCGAGGCGGTGACTCACGCGCGGCGGCGCGGCCTGATCGATTGACGGACGCGACCAGCCATTCTCACCCGAACAGTGCCGCTCTCGACCGGGAACGGCCACACGGAGATCACCGATGCAGCTTGGTATGATCGGGCTTGGACGCATGGGCGCCAACATGGTGCGCCGGCTCATGCGCGGAGGACACCAATGCGTGGTGCACGACCTGGCGCCAGCGGCGGTGCACACGCTGGCGAACGAAGGCGCCGCCGGTGCGACGGAGCTCGATGACTTCGTTTCGCAGCTCGCGAAGCCTCGCATCGCATGGCTGATGGTGCCAGCCGGGTCGGTCGATGCGACGCTCGATGCGCTCATACCAAAACTCGATGCCGGCGACATCGTGATCGACGGCGGGAACTCGCACTATCGCGATGATATTTTGCGCGCGGCGCGGCTCGCCGAACGCGGGCTGCATTTCGTGGACTGCGGCACCAGCGGTGGAGTGCTCGGACTCGACCGCGGCTACTGCCTGATGATCGGCGGTGAAACCGAAATCGTCAGGCGCCTCGACCCGGTGTTCGCTACGCTCGCGCCGGGGCGAGGATCGATTCCGACCACACCGGAGCGCGATCACGACGCAGGCACCGCGGAACTGGGGTACCTCCATTGCGGGCCTAACGGGGCTGGCCATTTCGTGAAGATGGTCCACAACGGCATCGAATACGGCATGATGGCGGCATACGCCGAAGGCCTCAATATCCTGAAGCATGCTGGCATTGGATTGCGCAGCGGTACTAGCGACGCGGAAACCACGCCGCTCCGGGAAACGTCCGCGTACCAGTTTGATTTCAACCTGGCGGACATCACCGAGGTCTGGCGGCGCGGGAGCGTCGTCGCGTCGTGGCTCCTCGACCGCATCGCGACGGCACTGGCGCGCGATCCGGCGCTCGACGCTTTCGCGGGCCGTGTGTCGGATTCGGGCGAGGGCCGCTGGACGCTCGAGACCGCGATCGATCAGGGCGGGCCCGCGCACGTCCTGGCGGCGGCGTTGTTCGGTCGGTTTTCCTCGCGTGGCCAGGCCGAGTTCCAGAACCGGGTGCTCTCCGCCATGCGCCTCGAGTTCGGGGGGCACGTAGAGAGGACACCCGGAGCATGAACGCCCCACGATCTGACGCGCTGGTGTTTTTCGGCGCGACCGGCGATCTCGCGAACAAGAAGATCTTTCCCGCCCTCTACGCGATGACGCGTGCCGGCCAGCTCGACATGCCGGTGATCGGCGTGGCACGCTCGGAGTGGACCATTGAGCAGTTCCGGGCCCGGGCACGGGAAAGCGTTGCGCGCGCAGGCGACGTGGATGAGGCCTTGTTCTCCAGGCTCGCCGGCAACCTGCGCTACGTGCAGGGCGAATACGAAGCCAGAGGGACTTACGTCAAGCTTCGTGCCGCGTTAGGTGACGCCGCCCGTCCCCTGCACTATCTCGCCATTCCGCCCGCGATGTTCGAGCCCGTCATCCGCGAACTCGGCCTCTCCGGGTGTTCACGCAACGCGCGGATCGTTGTCGAAAAGCCATTTGGCCGGGATCTTGCCAGCGCGCGCGCGCTCACGGAGACGCTGCACGCGTCGTTCGACGAGCAGGACATCTTCCGCATCGACCACTATCTCGGCAAGGAGTCGGTGCAGAACCTCCTCCTGTTCCGCTTCGCCAACACCTTTCTCGAGCCCATCTGGAACAGCCACTACGTCGAAAGCGTTCAGATCACCATGGCTGAGCGATTTGGAGTGGAAGGCCGCGGCCGGTTTTATGACGAAGTCGGGGCGATCCGCGACGTGATGCAGAACCACCTTCTGGAAGTGGTGGGATTTCTGGCCATGGAGCCACCGGACTTCGACTACGAGGAATCGATCCGCGACGAACAGGTGAAGGTCTTCCGGAATATCCGGCCGCTGACACGAGACTCGCTGGTACGAGGCCAGTTCAAGGGTTATCGCAACGAGCCTGGCGTTGCGCCGGATTCCACGGTAGAAACGTTCGCGGCCGTACGACTGCACATCGATTCGTGGCGGTGGGAAGGTGTCCCGTTTCTGGTGCGCGCGGGAAAATCGCTCGCGGTGACGGCCACCGAGGTCATCGTCAGGCTCAAGCGCCCGCCGCTCACCATGCTGGCACCAGGTGAAACGAACTACCTGCGATTCCGGCTCAGTCCCGACGTGACGATTGCGCTGGGCGCCCGGGTGAAACGGCCCGGCGAAGCTTTTCTTTCCGATCGCACCGAACTGCACGTCGCGCACCTTCCGTCTGGCGACGAGATGACGCCTTACGAGCGGCTGATTGGCGACGCGATGGACGGCGATGCGATGCTCTTCGCGCGCGAGGATGGCGTGGAAGCCGCCTGGACCGTCGTGCAGGACATTCTTGGCAACGTCGAGCCCGCGCTGGAGTATGCGCGCGGAAGCTGGGGTCCTGCTGAAGCGATGAAGCTGGCGGACGACATTGGTGGTTGGCGCAATCCAGCCGCGTGATCATGGCGCCGGAGATCGCCATCCTGCCTGACGAGAAGCAGCTCGCGGATGCCGCCGCTCAACAGTTCATCTCGGCAGGCAATGCTGCGGTAGAAGCGCGTGGAACGTTTGCGGTCGCGCTCTCAGGTGGCTCGACGCCGCGCAGCGTGTATGCGCGACTGGCAACCGAGCCATTTGTTTCCGCCATCGATTGGGCGCGCATCCATTTCCTGTGGGGTGATGAACGGTGCGTGCCGCCGGATCATGAGGCCAGCAACTATCGCATGGCGCGCGAAACACTGCTCGCTCATGTCCCCGTTCCCGAAGCGAACGTGCATCGCATGAGGGGCGAGGACGATCCCGAAGCGGCGGCCAACGATTATGAGCACGTGTTGCGTCGCTTGCTGCGCACTCCGACTGGCCCCCCGCGCGCTGAGCCAGCATTCCGGCTCGACCTGGTACTCCTCGGTCTGGGGGCCGATGGGCATACCGCATCACTCTTTCCGGGCGGGTCGAGTCTGCACACCGATGACTGGGTCGCCGCGGAATTTGTTCCCGCCGTGTCGATGTGGCGAATGACGCTGACACCGGTGGTCATCACCGCGGCGGCGGAGATTGTGTTCCTCGCTTCCGGTCAGGCGAAGGCGGACATCGTGCGGAAGGTGCTCGCGGGTCCCGTTTCGCCAGTAGCCTTGCCGGCGCAGTTGATTGGCAGCGCGGGGGAGCGTGTCCGCTGGCTACTCGACGCGCCCGCTGCTTCCGGCCTTCACCCGCAACGATCGTCAGGCTAGACGGACGTGTAACCTCCGTCGACGAGGTAGTAGCCGCCGGTGATGAACGATGCTTCCTCGGACGGGAGGAAGCACACGAGCGGTGCAACCTCCTCCGGTTGGCCCAGCCGACCAAGGGGATGCCGTGCTACGCCTGCCTGGGATGATAGCGACCTTTTCCGCGAACGCGCTCCTGTTGCCTCCCGTGGCCGCCTGACCGCGACGATGCTGGCGTTTCATTTGATGTTGTGAGATGTGGACCATCATCGCAAGCGCATCACTCAGTGCGCAGCCCGGTAGCGTAGCGAGCGGGCCCGCGCGGGATGTTGTGCCCGGTACGACCGTTATGCGCAATGGTACAGACGCTTCATTGCTTCCTGTGTACGAAGTGGGCACGATGCGAATGCCACTGTGACGGAGAGGCCGGACCATGAGTGATGACGACGAATCGGCGCGAGCGGGCCGTGCACGACGCGGTTACGTGGTCATCGACCAGGCGGATGAGATCGACGTGACCTCTTACGACAGTTTCCCGGCCAGCGATCCTCCGTCGTGGATCGCCACGGGAATCGGGTCGCCGCACGCGCAGGAGCCGAACGGCGGCGATCCGCCACTCGTTCCTCCGGCCCATTCGCCACCTCGTTAGGCGGGAGCATGAAGCTTTTCCTGGACACCGCCGAACTGGATGAGATCACCATCGCGCAGCGCTGGGGGGTTCTCGACGGCGTCACGACCAATCCCAGCCTGTTTGCCAGGGTCGGCGGAAACTACGACGACGTCCTGAAACAGATCTGCCGGATCACCAACGGTCCGGTGAGTGCCGAAGTCGTGGGGGAGCACGTCGACGACATGCTGCGCGAGGGACGCCATTTCGCGCAGCTGGCCCCGAACATCGTGGTCAAGGTCGCGATGAGCGAGGAAGGGCTGGAGGCGATTGCACGCCTGACGAGTGAGGGCATCAGGACCAACTGTACGCTGATCTTCAGCGCCAACCAGGGCCTGCTGGCGGCGAAGGCGGGGGCCTCGCTCCTGTCGCCTTTCGTGGGCCGCCTGGACGACATCAACGAACATGGCATGGAAGTCGTGCGTGACCTGGTGGCCATGGTGAGGATGCACGGCCTCAAGTCCGAAGTGCTGGCGGCGTCGATCCGGCATCCACGTCATGTCACCGAAGCGGCACTCGCGGGCGCACACATCGCCACGGTGCCTCAGAAAGTCCTGCGGCAGATGATCCACCACCCTCTCACGGACAGCGGCATCCTCAAGTTCCGGAAGGATTGGGACGAGGTGCAGGCATGACCACACGCGTCGCCATCAACGGCCTCGGACGAATCGGCCGGGCGCTCCTGAAGTTGGTGACGGAGGAGCCGGCACTCGAGCTGGTCGCCGTCAACGACCTGGTGGACGCCTCGAACCTCGCCTACCTGATACGCTTTGATAGCGTGTATGGGCGCTACGGGAAATCCGTGGCGGTCGACGGCGGCGAACTTGTCATTGACGGCCGCAAGCTGCGGACGCTGAGCCATCGCGATCCACTGGCGCTCCCCTGGAAGGAGCTCGACGTGGACCTGGTGTTCGAATGCACCGGCGCACTCACGCAGCGTGCGGACCTCGAGAAGCACGTGGCTGCGGGGGCGCGGATGGTCCTGCTTTCGGCTCCATCAACGGGCGTCGAGGTCGTCGTGCATGGCGCCAACCCAGGATCCGGCTCGTCGAGCATCATCTCCTGCGCCAGCTGCACGACGAACTGCATAACGCCGATCGTCGAGGTCATGGGCCGCCGTATCGGCATCAGGAAGGCGGTCATGACGACGGTGCATGCCTACACGTCTTCGCAAGCGCTCGTCGACGGACCGAACAAACGCTTCCGCCGTGGCCGGGCAGCGGGGGCGAACCTCGTCCCGACTACGACCGGTGCCGCGCTCGCGACGACGCGTGCGCTCCCGGAATTCGAGGGCCGCTTCGACGGTATCGCGCTCCGGGCGCCCATTCCTGTCGGATCGATCGCCGACGTCACCTTCATCACGTCGCGGCCAACGACCGTGGACGAGGTGAATCGCATCTTTACGGAGGAGGCCGACAGCGAACGGTACAAGGGGGTGCTCGGAGTTTCGCGAGATCCACTCGTTTCGTCGGACATCGTCGGCGATTCGCGAGCATCCATCATTGACGTGGAGCTCACGAGGGTCGTCGACGGCGACCTGGTCAAGATCATGAGCTGGTACGACAACGAGTGGGGATATGCGAACCAGATGCTTCGCGAAGCTCGGGCCATTGCCGGCATCGGCCGTCGCGCATAGCGCGCGGTGGGTCAGAGTCCGACCGCGTGGCGGACGTGCGCCATCGTCTCCCGCGCGATCGTCCGCGCGCGGTCGGCGCCAGCGAGGAGCACCTCATCGATGGCGTCGGACTGC
>CBIHMX010000079.1:0-8639 GCA_966211115.1 uncultured Gemmatimonadaceae bacterium
CTCCAGATCGTCGCCCTCTCGAACCGGATCCAGAAAAGCAGCGACGAACTGTCGCAGGCCAGGGAACTCGTCGACATCGACGATCCGGAAATGGCCGCCGAGGCGCGCGCCGAGGTCGAGCGACTCGAGCAATCATTGCATGAACTCGAGGAGCAGGCGAAGCCACTCCTCATCCCACAGGACCCGCTCAACGAGCGCTCCTGCATCGTGGAAATCCGAGCCGGAACCGGGGGTGATGAAGCCGCGCTGTTCGCGGCCGACCTCCTGCGCATGTACACGCGGTATATCGAGCGGAAAGGCTGGAAGATCGAGATGCTCGAGTACTCCGACGGGACGAAGGGCGGTGTGAAAGAAGCGGTGATGAAGGTCGACGGCACCGGCGCGTTCGGTGAGATGCACTGGGAATCGGGCGTGCACCGTGTGCAACGCGTTCCCGAGACCGAGGCGGCCGGCCGGATCCATACGTCCGCGGCGACCGTGGCCGTTTTGCCGGAAGCTGAAGAAGTGGACGTCGAGATCGACGAAAAGGAGCTTCGCGTCGACGTCTATCGCGCCTCAGGACCGGGAGGGCAGGGTGTCAACACGACCGACTCTGCCGTCAGGCTGACGCACCTGCCGACGGGTATCGTCGTCACGCAGCAGGACCAGCGATCCCAGCTCCAGAACAAGATCAAGGCCATGGGAGTGTTGCGTGCGAAGATTCTCGACGCGCGTCTCCAGGCGCAGCAGGCGGAACGCGCGCGCATCCGGAAGTCGCAGGTTTCGACCGGCGACCGCTCGGCAAAGATCCGCACGTACAACTTTCCGCAGAGCCGGATCACCGATCACCGCATCAACTTCACGTCGCACGATCTCGTCCGCATCATGGACGGCGATATCGGCAAGCTGATCGAGGCATTGAAGCTCGCCGATACCGAAGAGCGGTTGGCGGAAGAGGAATGACCACCATTTCCACTTCGGCCACCACCGTCGGCGAACTGGTCGGCTGCATAGCGAGTGTTCTCGCGGCCGCCGGCATCGCCGAGTGCAGGACGGAGGCGCGTGACCTGGTCGCCGCCATCGCCGGTGAGGGACGGTTCTGGCCGCGCGCCAACGCCGGCTGCGCCGTCTCCAGGGACCTCGCCGTCATGGTGGACGCGGCGGCGGCCAGGCGGGCATCGGGGATGCCGTTTGCCTATGCGGTTGGGCGCGCGGCTTTTCGCCACCTGACCCTGACGGTCGATGAGCGCGTGCTGATTCCACGCCAGGAAACCGAGCGACTCGTGGATCTTGTTCTCGAGCGCGCGGCTCGTGGAGTGGCGGCGGATGTGGGCACCGGGTCGGGTGCGGTCGCGCTTGCGCTGGCGTCCGAAGGCAGGTTCGAGCGCGTCATTGCGACGGACATCGCGTCGGGATCGCTGTCGGTGGCTCGCGAAAATCTGAAGGCGATTCCGCAGGGAAGTTCCGCGATCGAGTTCCGGACCGGCGACCTTCTTTCGCCACTTCACGGCGAGCGCCTCGACGTACTCGTCTCGAATCCACCGTATATCGCCTACGACGAGGCCGTGGAGTTGCCGGCGTCCGTTCGCGACTGGGAACCGCCGCAGGCGCTGTTCTCCGGTGGTCAAGGGCTGGCGGCGACACGGCGGATCATCGAGGGCGCTCCGGCGCTACTTTGCAAGGGAGGCCTGCTGGCTCTCGAGGCCGACTCCAGGCGGGCCCTGCAGGTGACCGAACTCGTCGCGTCGAGCGGTGCGTTCAGGGCCATCGAACTTCACCATGACCTGATGGGCCGCGAACGCTTTGTCTTCGCGACGCGGGCCTGACGACTGACCCGGATCAATCATGATTGAGCAGAAAGGGAAGGAACTCGGCCGCCTCATTGGCCAGAGCAGCGAGTACCAGGCGCTGAAGCGTTCCAACGATGCGCTGAGTGAGGACCGCGAAGCCGTCACGCTGCTCCGGCGAATGGAAGAGCTCCGTGGCACGGCGCAGGCCATGATCGAAAATGGCGGGAATCCCACCGAAGAGATGGAACGTGAACTGGACGAACTCCTGTCGAAGGTCCAGGTGAATCCCACGTACCAGCGCGCGCTCGTCACGCAGACGAACTTCGACAAGCTCATGATGCAGGTGAATCAGTGGATCGCCGAAGGCATCAAGAGCGGCGCGGCGAGCCCGATCATCACGCTTGGGTGATCGAGTGGGCGGCGGCCTGATCGTCCTCGAGGGCATCGAAGGGGTCGGGAAATCGACCCAGCTGCAACACCTGAAGCGGTGGCTCGAGCAATCGGGTACGGTGACGACTGTTCGCGAACCCGGTGGCACCTCCGCAGGCGACGTGATCCGCCGGCTGCTCCTCGATCCCGAGAGCCAGCTCGACGAACGAACCGAGGCCTTGCTGTTTATGGCCTCCCGCGCGCAGGTCGTGGCGGAGGTGATCCGGCCGGCGCTCGCACGTGGCGATTTCGTTCTCGTCGACCGATTTTTCCTGAGCACCTATGCGTACCAGATCGCGGGTCGCGGTCTGCCCGAGGATGAAGTGAGACGGGCGAACGCGCTGGCGACGGATGGATTGGTTCCGAACCTGACCCTGCTCCTCGAAATGTCCGCGGGCGCCGCACTGGAACGTGCCGCACGCCGCAGCGCGCAGGATCGTATCGAACGGTCGGGGGATGCGTTCTACGAACGAGTCAGTTCGGCATTCAGGACCTTTGCGTCCAGCGACTGGCAGCAGAACCATCCGGAGGCCGGCCCCGTAGTTCTGGTCGACGCGTCGGGCGATGAGCACGACGTCGCCCGCCGGATCCAGGATGTCCTGCAGCAGCGATGGTCGCAAACCGAACGTTCCTTCGCGGGGTCCAACTCGTGAGGCGCATACTGTGACGATGAAGGCACGAACCCTCGCCGTGGCGGCGGCACTCGGTACCACCCTGGTGGGTGGCGGCTGGGTCATTGGACGCGGCCTGCACGTTCGCGAAACCGACTTCACCAGCGCCCGTCTTTTTGACACCGTGCTGGGCCACGTCAGGACGTTTTTCGTCGATTCCATTGCCGATTCGACGCTCTATGAGCATGCAATGGTCGGCATGCTGCGTGAACTGGATGATCCGTACACGCTCTACCTGCCGCCCAACCGACTCCAGCGGCTGACCGAACAGACCACGGGCAACTACATCGGCATCGGCGCCCAGATCCAGCGCCGGGATGATTATCCGATGATCATTGCGCCGTTTCCCGGTTCGCCGGCCGAGCGCGCGGGCTTGAAAACGGGTGACCGGGTCGTGGAGATCGACTCGATGAAAACGCGCGGCTGGACCACGGAAGAAGTGACGAGGGCGTTACGTGGGCCGCCGGAGAGCAACGTGAAGGTCGTCATCGAGCGCCCGGGGTACCCGGCCCGGTTGTCGTTCACGCTCAAGCGCGGCGGCGTACACCGGCGCGCGGTCGGGCGTACCGCCTTGTTAGGCAGCGGCGTCGGCTATGTCGACGTGAACATCTTCAACGATTCCACCGCGATCGAGCTTCGCAAGGCCGTCGATTCGCTGCGCGCCGCGGGAATGCGGTCGCTGGTGATGGACCTCCGCGGAAATCCGGGCGGGGTGCTGGCGCAGGGTGTCGGAGTGGCCGGGATGTTCCTCGACTCGGCGCGGGTCATCGTCTCGATGCGGGGCCGAGCGGAGGGCGAGTCGGAAACCGTGCTTGACTCGCTTCCCCAGCCATGGCCGCAGATGCCGCTGGTGGTGCTGGTGGACGCCGGCAGCGCCAGCGCATCGGAAATCGTCGCCGGTGCGTTGCAGGACCACGACCGCGCCGTCGTGATGGGGCGGACGACGTTCGGGAAGGGGAGTGCGCAGGGCATCTTCGCGACATCGTCCGGCGGCGGCGTGCGCATCACCACGGCGCGCTGGTTCACGCCATCGGGGCGCTCGATCGACCGGCCGCGCCGCACCGATGCGGGCCCGGCCGACGGCGACGCGCCGGCTGACACGTTCCGCACCCGCCAGGGGAGGCGCGTCGCCGGGGGCGGTGGCATTGTGCCGGACATCCTGGCCGGCGATTCGGCGCTGTCGCCCCAGGAGCAGGCGCTCGAGGACGCGTTAGGCAGCCGGGTGATCCAGTTCCGGGACGCGATGGTGGACGTGGCGATCTCGCTGCAGTCCCGGGGCGCGGTTCACAACCGGCACTTCGTGGTGACGCCGGTGATGCTCGACGACCTGTGGAGGGCGATGCGAAATCGCGGCTTCCGGTTCGACCGGTCCATCTTTGACGGGGCCGCGCCGCTCGTCTCGAGCCTCCTCGGACGGGAGATCGCGCGATTTGCCTTTGGGCCCGAGGCGGAAGCGGAGCGCGCGATCGCCGACGACCGGGTCATTCAGGCGGCCGTGCGTCTCGTGGCACAGGCGACGTCACCGGCACAACTCCTCGAGCACCTGCCGGATCGGTAAAAGGGGTCCGACACCTTTTCGTAAAAGGTGTCTGACCCCTTTTCCCATTTTACTTGATATCGACGACCTTCACGCCCTTCGGCACCGTGAAGGTGAAAGCGCTTGCGCTCACCGGTGCGTTGGGGGTGAACGAGGTGATCTTCACGAGCCGCGTCACACCGTTAGGCTCGACCGCCTCGAACTGCAGCAGGGAACCGTTCGCGAGGTCGATCCAGACCTTTGCCCGGACGAAGTCGGCTTCCTTCGATTTCGGCGTAAGCTGCACGATGTGCGCCTTCTTCGTCCCGACCGTTACCGCGCCTCCGTCCCCGATCGTGTAGCGGTCGCGTGGGTTGGTGAAGAACTCCCCGATCAGGTCGAGGGCGCCGGCCTGGCCGCCGCACGGGGCGCGGCTTACGCGGCCGGGCGTCGACGTCGGCAGGTACACCCACACATAACGTCCATCGCAGATGATGACGTCACCCTTCGGGTCGGTGAACCGGAATGCAAAACGGTTCGGCCGCGACTGCTCGAAGTTGCCCTTCGAGTTCAGCTTCGAACCGAGCAGCGGATTGGTGATCGTCTGCTCGAACGACGCCTTGGCCGTCCGGATGTCCGAATAAGCCTTCACCGCCGCATCGATCGCCTGATCGGCGGGCGATTGCAGCGTCGCTACGAGAAACAACGAAAGGATAGACATGATGGAAGGTGGTGCGAGAACCTTGTTGAGCTCTGGCCTTCGAGCTCTGACCTCCTGTTCGTATCCTTCAGCCCACTTCCAGTTCCACGCCGGCAGGGCTCGACGCGACATTGCGGTCGATCGCGCCCGCGATGAGCCGTAAGGCATCCATCAGTTGCGAGAACTGGTCCGGAAACAGGCTTTGTGATCCATCTGACAAAGCGCGGTCGGGATTCGGATGGACCTCCACGATGATGCCGTCGGCGCCGGCGGCGATCGCGGCACGGGCCATCGGCGTGACCTTGTCGCGGAGCCCCGTCCCGTGACTCGGGTCGGCGATGATCGGCAGGTGCGAAAGACGCTGTACGATCGGGATCGCGTTCAGGTCGAACATGTTCCTGGCGGCGCTATCGAAACTCCGGACGCCGCGCTCGCAGAGGATCACGTTAGGGTTCCCCTCGGCCAGGATATATTCGGCGCTCAGCAACAAGTCGTTGATCGTGGCGGCCAGTCCGCGCTTGAGCAGCACCGGCTTGCGCATCCGTCCGACGGCGCGCAGCAGCGAGTAGTTCTGCATGTTGCGGGCGCCGAGCTGGATGCAGTCGGCATATTCGGCCACCAGCTCGGCTCCCGCTTCATCCATCGCTTCAGTCACGATCGGAAGACCGGTTTCCTGCCGGGCGAGCGCCAGGAGTTCGAGTCCACGCTTGCCGAGCCCCTGGAACGAATACGGTGAGCTGCGCGGCTTGAACGCGCCGCCACGGAGCGCCGTCGCACCGGCGGCCCGCACCGCGCGCGCCGACTCGACGATCTGCTCCTCGGATTCCACCGAACAGGGGCCGGCGATCACCACGACATCCCTTCCACCGACCACGACACCGCGGCCGAGATGAACCAGCGTGGTGTCGGCCTTCCATTCGCGAGACACCTGCTTGTAGGGCTTCGAGACGTGAAGGACCTGTGCCACGCCAGGCAGCCCAATGACGTTCGAGTCATCGACCGGTCCGTCGTTCCCGATCAACCCGACCGCGGTTCGTTGCTCGCCAGGCATGGGCACCGGCTGGTAGCCCATGTCGCGAATCGCCTGGCAGACGGCTTCAATTTCTGGCGCGCTCGCGCCGTGGTGCATAACGACCAGCATTACGACTCCTCGAGATCCAGTGACCAGCCATCGTGCGCCATGACCATGCTGCCGTCGAACTGCTCGGCGACCTGGCCCGCGATGTCTTCCGCCTCGACGGGTGGGTAGAAATGGGTCAGCACCAGTCGCTTCGGGCGCGCGATGGCCGCGAGGGCACCGCACTGGCGAGGCGTCAGGTGAAGGGGCAGGGCCATAGCATCCGGGAGCGAGCACTCGCACACCAGGACATCGCAGCCTTCCGCCCACGCGCCCAGCGCCGGCTCGAAACCGGTATCTCCGGTCACGACCACGCGCCGTCCACGTCCGCGAACGGAATATGCCACACTCTCCTCGGTATGTGGAACCTTGAAGGCGTCGAGAAACACGCCTTCAGCGATCTCCCTTCCAGCGCCGGGGGCCAGTTCCGTTATCGTGATGGGGAAGGGGTGGTCGAGGAGGTCAGCGCCGAATGCCAGCTTCATGGCGTCGAGCAGTGCGGCAAAGCCGGGCGGCCCAATGAGCTCGACCGGATCGGTGCGCGACGGGAGCTGGCCGTAGCGCCAGGCGTAGATCAGGTTTGCAAGGTCGGTCGTGTGGTCGGCGTGGAAGTGCGTGTTGGCGACGTGCGTGATCTTCTGCCACGCGATCCCGCGTTCAGCCATGCGCAGCACCACGGCGCTGCCGCAGTCGATCAGGAGCCGGACGTCCCCGACCTCCACCAAGGTGCCGCTCTGGGCTCGGTGGGGATGCGGGGCGGCGGTGCCGGTGCCAATGGTGGTGACGCGCAAGGGGGTCGTCGTGAGGACGTGAGGACGTGAGGACGTGAGAAAGTGAGGTCGAATTTCGTGAGGTCGTGCAGTCGCTACAACCTCAGATCCGAATTGCTGCTCGTTTTCACGTTCCCGTCCTCACGATCTCACGCCTCACGTCCTCACGCTACAGCGACGTCGCCATGGCTTCCGGCGGTGCCGCGTCCGCGACGATCGCGCTGTCCGCGGGCTCGTCATCCTCCCGGCTCGTGTCATCCAGGTTCGGCCCACGCATCCGGACGCTGACCACCGACGACACGCCCGGCTCCTGCATCGTTATGCCATAAACCGCGTCGGCGGCTTCGGTCGTCGTGCGCGGGTTGTGCGTGATGACGATGAACTGCGTCTTCTGCTTGAACTCGTTCAGCATCCGCACGAACCGGCCGATGTTCGCGTCGTCGAGCGGGGCGTCGACCTCGTCCAGCAGGCAGAACGGACTCGGCTTGGTGAGGAAGATGCCGAAGAGCAGTGAGAGCGCCACCAGCGCCCGCTCACCACTCGAGAGCAAGTGGATGCGCTGCGTGCGCTTGCCGCGCGGTGAGGCGTGCACCTCGATGTCGCAGTCGAGCGGCATGTCGGGATTTTCGAGTCGCAGGTCGCACTCGCCGCCGCCGAACAGCGTCATGAAGATGTGACGGAAGTTCTCCCGTACCTGGGTGAACGTCGCCAGGAACATCTCACGCGCGGTGGCGTCAATTTCGCGAATGGCGGTCTGCAGCGAATTCCTCGCGTCGTTCAGGTCGGCGCGCTGGGTCGTCAGGAAGTCGAACCGCTTGACCTCCTCATCATGCTCCTCGATCGCGAGGGGATTCACCGGACCTAACGTGTCGACCTGCTGCTGCAGCGCGGCAGCCTCGGCGCGAAGCGAGTCGTCGTCGAGGTCGAGCGGCTGCACCGTCGACAGCAATTCGTCCAGTGGACGGCGCCATTCAGCCTCGAGTCGCTCGCGGATCGCGGTGCGGCGACCCGACAGCTCCGTGAAACGCAACTGCGCGTGGTGAAGCTCCTCACCGCGATCATGCGCGGCGCGTCGTGACGCATCGAGTTCGTGCTCGGTGCGTTCGACCTTCGCGTTCGCTTCGGATACCGCACGCTCAGATGCTTCGAGCCGGCCTTCGGCCGCCGTCAGCGCGGCGACTTTCGTCTCGAGGTCGGACTGCCAGGAGGACATCTGCGCAGCGAGTTCGCGATCCGCTTCCTCGATCAGTGTCAGTTCATTGGCGAGGGTCGACAACCGGCCAGAAGCGACGTCGCGCTCGTCGCGCAAGCGCTGGCGGCGGTCCGCGGCGACCTGCAGCCGTGCCTGTGCCTGCGCCATCGCTACCTGTCCCTCGCTGCGGCGATCGCGCGCCGCTTCCATCCGCGATTCTGCCGCCGCAAGACTATCGCGCTGTTCATTGGCCCGGGCGTCGAAGCTCGCGGCCTCGGTGCGGGCCGATTCCTGCGAATCGTCGATCGTGCGCAGCGACCCCTCGAGCGCCTCGATGCGATTCGACAGTTGTGCCGACTGGGATCTCGATTCCTGGATCTCGCGCTCATAACGCGCGTGACGGCGCTCGAGCTCCGACAGCGCCTCACGGGCCTGGCGTTCCACCGTTTGCGCGGCATGCGATGCGTCAGCAGCG
>CBIHMX010000080.1:0-8571 GCA_966211115.1 uncultured Gemmatimonadaceae bacterium
GCCACGGTCCGCTCGAGCGTGCTGGGTGACGTCGACATACCGGCTGATTGAGCAATGGGCATGCCCGGGCACAAAGTCCCAAGACACGCTTCCTTTCTTCGACACCCGCCCGTGAAGCGGAATCTTTCCGATGATCAGATCAGAGGAATGTTTCCGATGAACTCGTCGATTTCGTGTATCCGCCGCCGACCTCTGTGTCCTGGTCGGCGGCGTACCTGCATCTGTGCGAGTGCTCGGGCTGACGGCAAAGACTAATCACACGGTCACAACGTGGGGCGTCGCATGGTGATGCGAACAAATGGCCTGCAGCGTCGTAACGACCTCGGTCTCGTGCACCGGCCTGGAAGGTCCGGTTGCCAGGACGATGTCGTTCATGGACACGACTCCGAGCACGCTGCCGCCGAACCCCTCCACGGGCAGCCGACGCACGCGATGCGGCTTCATCGTCGCCAGCGCGGCCTCTACATCGTCATCCGGACCGCACGTCCAGACTGGCTGTTGCATCACGTCGCCGACCGTCACCTCGGAGGCCCGCTTGTCGCGCGTGGCCAGCGCGATATACATATCGCGATCGGTGACGACGCCCACCAACGTTCCGGTCTCGTCGACGACGGGCAGAATGCCGCAGTCGCCGTCGAGCATGAGGGCGCCGGCAGCGGCAAGCGTGGTTTCAGGACTCGCCACCTTTGGCTCGCGCGTCATGATCTCCTTGACCTTCATTGCGGCCTCCTTCATGCGGCACTCTTCGCCGCCTTCGGTGCCTCCTGAATCTCGACCCGGTGCGGTTGTGGCTCCGAGCGAGCGGGCAGAGGGAGACTCACCTCGAGAACACCATTGGAGAACGTCGCCTTGACGTCTTCGGCGGCGACGCCGTCGGGCAACGGGATCGCACGGTAGAAGCTGCCGTACTCGCACTCGGCGCGGTAGACGTTGTCCGTGCGCTCCTCGGTTTCTCGCTTGCGCTCGCCGGAGATTGCCAGGTAGCCGTCGGTCACCTCGACCTTCACGTCATCTTTCCTTATCCCCGGCAAGTCGGCTTTGACGATGAGGTGCTTGTCGCGTTCGAACACCTCGATCTTCGGCATCCATTGGGGCGCTTCGGTTCGCGCCGGCGCCATGAATGACGGCCAGCGGAATGACGGCCGGAACGGATCTTCGAACATGCGATCGAGCTCCGACGTCATCTGCCGCAGCAGCGCAAGCGGACTGCGGATATCGCGACCAGACATCAGGGCCGTCTCTTTCCTGTCGGACATGGCAACACCTCCTGATCGGTGGGCGGTGAAAAGAGAAACGATGATTGCAAGGCAACTCCCGTGCCCGTGAACTGTCGCTACCGATCGCCGCATTGGCCGCATGAGGCCCCGCGCCCTTGGCGGATCCTGGTCGCTGAACCGAGCATCGTGGGAAATTTCACCGGAAGCCAAAACGAACTATTTCCCGTAATCCGGCGTGCACAGCCCGAGCGGCCAGCGCGACGCCCAATGGAGAGGGCATAACCATTGCGGATCGTTGTTGCAGAGCAGGTGCGTTTCTACCAAACAGAGTGACTCGTGGCCGACCTGCACGACATCCTCGCGGCGTGGCATCGTCTCGAGCCAGTCACCCAAGCGTTCTACGCTACGATGGGAACCTACGCGCTCACGGCCATCGGTACGGTGCCGGTTCTGTTCGTGCGATCGGCGCCTCGCCGGCTCATGGATGCGATGATGGGGTTCGCGGGCGGCGTCATGGTCGCCGCATCATGCTGGTCGCTGCTCGTTCCCGCAATCGAGTCAGCCGGCGTCGGTACCGCGGCCCTGGGCATAGCCGTCGGTGGAGCGCTTCTTTTTGCCGGTGACCAACTTCTCCCTCACCTTCATTCCGAGTTTCCCGATGAAGCGACAGCAGAGGGCGTGTCCGTCACGTGGCATCGCTCATTCCTGCTCATGGCCGCGATGACGCTGCACAACCTTCCCGAAGGCATGGCGGTGGGCGTCAGCTTCGGCAGCGGCGATGTCGGCTCTGCTACCGCCCTGGCGATTGGGATCGGACTTCAGAACATACCCGAAGGACTCGCCATCGCCCTGCCGCTGAGGCGCGGCGGCATGTCATCCCGGCGAGCATTCTTCTGGGGTCAGCTCTCCGCCGCAGTCGAACCGATCGCCGGGCCAATCGGTGCTGCGCTCGTGCTCTGGTCTGCCGCATTCCTCCCATACGGGATGGCGGCGGCGGCCGGTGCCATGCTCTATGTCGTCGTGGAGGAACTGATTCCCGAGACCGTTCGGTCGGGCACCATCGACATCGCCACGCTCGGATTCCTGGCTGGTTTCATCGTGATGATGACGCTGGACAACGCGTTCGCATGAGTGTCGCCGTCATCGCAAAACGGCACCTGACTGGTGCCGATCTTAGAACGGCGAGAGGCTGATGCGGTTATCGACCGAGATGACACCCGGGGCGGTCTGGGCTGCCCGCTCAGCGTCCTGCTTTTCGGCGTATGAGCGTACCGCGCCTCGCAGCGTGACCTTGCTGCCATCCACCTGCACGATGATCCTGTCGGCCTCCGTCTCGGCAGATCGCACGAGCGCCTGCTGGATCTTTTCCTTGATGACGGCGACTCCGATCTCGTTCCGGTGCACCCGCGGATCCCATTCGAGCTCCGCTTCTGCGTCCGTCTTCAGTTCTGCATCGCTCCTGGTTGTCGTGCCCATTGTGGTGCTCCCTCAGCAGTGAGCTATTTCGCCTGAGTCGGGGTGCTCTCGATCGTCGCCGTGCTTGCCACTGGCTTCTCCGACAGGGCCTCGACCCCAGGCAGCGGCCGGCCGCCAAGAAACTCCAGCGAGGCGCCGCCGCCTGTCGAGATGTGCGTGATGCGGTCCGCCACACCTGCACGCCTGACAGCGGCCGTCGAATCGCCGCCGGCGACGACGGTCGTGCCAGAGACAGCGGCGACTGCGCGCGCCACCGCGTGCGTGCCGGCTGCAAAGTGAGCGTTCTCGAACACGCCCATTGGCCCGTTCCACACGACTGTTCTCGCGTCCTTGATCACGGCGCCGTAGCGCGCGATCGTCTTGGGGCCGATATCCACGCCCATACGGTCGCCAATCGCGATATCGCCGACGTCGAGAATCTCGCCTGGCACGTCCGCCTCCAGCTTCTCTGCGACGACAAGGTCGACGGGCAGTTCGAGCCGTAGTCCGCGGGCGGCAGCCTTGGCCTCCACTTGTCGGGCCGAGTCGAGCTTGTCGTCCTCCACGAGTGAGCGGCCCACGGGCACGCCGCGCGCCTTCAAAAAGGTGTAGGCCATGGCACCGCCCACGATGAGGCGGTCCAGACGGGGGAGAAGATGCTGAATCACATCGAGCTTGTCCGAGACTTTCGCTCCACCGAGGATGACGACAAGGGGGCGATCTGGGGAGGTCACCACGCGGCCGAGGTACTGGAGCTCGCGTTCCATGAGGAGGCCGGCAGCCGCGCTCGGCATGTAGTGCGTGATGCCCTCGACTGACGCGTGCGCGCGGTGGGCGGCGGCGAACGCGTCGTTCACATACAGTTCGGTGAGTGACGCGAGCTGTTGCGCAAACCCTGGATCGTTCTGCTCTTCGCCCGGATGAAACCGCAGATTCTCCAGCAGAACTACTCTCGATTCTGCACCGCGCGAGTGAGCACGCTCGACGGCCAGTCTGGCGGCGTCGCCAACGCAGTTCTCGGCAAACGAGATCGGCTGGGCGAGCAGCCGGGCCACCCGATCGGCGATAGGCCTGAGACTGTACCGGCGCTCAATCCGGCCCTTAGGCCGGCCCAGGTGTGACGCCAGCACGACCGTGGCGCCCGCGCTGCGTGCATGTTGAATCGTCGGCAGCGAGGCACGGAGCCGAGTATCGTCCGCCACGGCTCCGCTCGCGTCGAGCGGGACATTGAAGTCCACGCGGACGAAGACTCGCTGCCCGGTCAGGGCGAGATCACGAATCGAGAGCTTCAGCATCCCTGCCCCCCGACCTGATTGGCCGCTCCTTGCCACTGCCGGAAAATCGTCTGGGGCGACCTCGCCATCATCGTCGCCTCGATGATCGCCGCACTCGGAGTACTCAAGCTCTCGCTCGGCAGCCCATACCGATGCACGAGCTCCACATGCACTCTATGCGGCAACGGCGTGCGCGCAAATGGATTTGAGTGCGTCGAACAACTCCTGAGCTGAGATCGCAGAGCCCTCGCCGGAGCCGGCTCGCACGACGAGATCGTCAATCGACACGATCCCGGCGAGTCGTCGATCCGCCGTGACGACAGGAAGACGCCGAACGGCACGCGTCTTCATCAGTTCCAGCGCGTGCCGGACATCGTCGTCCGGGGAACAGGTGTGCACCTTCGCCGTCATCACCTCCCCGACAGGGAGCTCTTCGGGATACCGAATCCGCGTTGCCACCGCCAGGCAGACATCGCGATCGGTGACGACGCCAATCACCTTCTGTTGCCCGTCGACGACGGGGACGATTCCGCAGGCGTGCTTCGCCATGATTCGCGAGACCGCGCCCAGACTGACGTCCGGGCCGCAGAACTTCACGTCCGGCGTCATGATGCTCTTGATCAACATCGCGATACCTGCCCTTCCACGCTCGGTACGGCAGCTGGCAACCGTAGTGCCACGACGCTCCATCAAAGGGTTCACACTTGTGAGGCGGACCTATCGGGACTCATCGCGCGCTGTCGAGGGAAATTTCACTCTGACTGTCTGGGAAAATTCTCCACTTTGGCCTCGACTCAGGCGGCCTTGCCCGAGATCGACACGTGTTCCGATTAGGCAACCGGCAGACGCCCCGCGCGGCGTAGCTCCTCGAACTGGATGAGCAGCGCGAGGTCGGAAAGGCGCGCGGCAAGCTCCGGATCGGCCCGGAAATGCGCGGCGCGGGCAGCCAGCACGAACGGTTCGAAAGAGATCTCTTCATCGACGGCCGCTCTCGCAGCCTCAACGATCTGCATCGCGACGTCCACGGGCTGCGTCGCGTTGGGCATTCGGTTCCCGAGCGACTCCAGGGACCTTGCCGCTCCATGACTGGAAGCGCCCGACCGGTCTTCTGCTCGGGAGGCGCCGGTCGGCGAGCCTCGATGCTGCCGAGTAACGCTGTTCAAGAGCGATAGCAACAACGTCATGAACGATTGCAGCAGCGAACGGCCGGACCATCGAGAGCTCATCTCCATTCACCAATCCCCAAATCGGTTGACTTGTCCAGCCATTAAGGCCAGAGCTCCCGCACCGATGCCGGAAGGATGTGCTTGATATCCCTCATCTCGCCGTACGTGATTCGATTGGTGAGCACCTGAAACACCGCACGGGCCGCTTCCTCGGCGTCCACGTCGTCATTGGCGAGGGCATTGGCGATGGGCACGAGAAATTCATCTTTGTGACGCACTCGGATCGGCTGTCCCGTCGGATCCCATCCTTCGTAGTACAGCCCTCTCAGCAGCATCGGAAGCTGGGCGCCGAGCTGCGCCACTTCGTCAACAGGGAGCCGATCACGGAGTGCGTGCAGCGTCGAACGGAGCGCGCGATACAGGAGACGCCTATTCTCCGTTCCCAGTACGCCGCCGAGTTCGTTCAGCCAGTCATGCGTCTTCTGGACCGTCGTATCGAACACGTCGATGTGGGTTGTCGGCATCGTCACACACCTTGATGCGTTGGCTCGAAAAGTCCTCACCAGACCCCGAGCAACACGCCGTCAGGCTGCCAAGTAGAGTGATTCGTTTTAGTGACGGTCGCGGGGCGTGCCCCGCGACCGCCGCTATCCCGCACTGCCTTGGCTCACCGACTCACGCGTCAGGCGGCCTTGGTCCTCGAATATCCGGCCGCACGGACGTGATCCCGGCTGCCAAACATCACATTGTCGAGCGCGAAAGCCCCTGGCCCGAGCAGGCTGAGCGCGAGGCACCCGGCCAGAAGGGTCAGCGTGTACTCGATGCCATTCGGCAGAAAGAATCCCGCCGGCAGGTGCACAACGGCCATCGCCACAAGCATGTCGATCGCCAGCGGAATGGCCGCCCAGCGCGTCACCAGGCCCAGCATGAGCGCCAGGCCGCACAGCGTTTCGACGGCAGTCACCAGAATGGCCGACGCCATTGGCAGCGGGATGCCGGTCTGCTCCATGAACGCCGCCACGGCCGGCATGCCCATGACGGCGACCTTCTGCAGGCCGTGCGCCAGGAACACGACGCCGATGATGCCGCGGAGCAGGGTGATCCCCAATCGCTGCTGCGCCGGGGTTGCGTGCATGTTGATTCGCATCAATTACTCACCTCCTTACTCACCCATCGTGTCAAGAACAACAAATTTCATTCCACGAAGACGCCACGCGTAGGGTGCGCGTTCAAGCTGGCCTGGCCGCTCACGTGGGAGACCGCAACTGAAAAAATCCCCCTGCGAAAGGGAACGATTTCGCATTGCTGGCGCACACCCACCGGGTTTCGTCGAGCACGATGCGTCCGGCATCGCTCTCGGCTGGAATTGTCTTTGCTCCAGCTTCGTCATGGTCTCCGTCTCCCGTCGTGCCCATTAGCGATGAGTGGTAACCGGCTATCGAGCGCTCGCCATCGAAACCGCGCCGGGCCCGGATTGCCACTTGCTAGACGGTGAAGCCACATCGCCCAAGCCATAGGAAAACGAGGCACGCATGAAAGGACCGGCCAATCATTTCCTTTCGTTTGGGAAACACTCCCTTCCCGGTCGGGCGGCACCGGCCAACGCCACCATTCTCGTGGTTGACGACGATGCGATCGTCCGCCAGGGGCTCGTCGAGCGGTTGTCGCGAGAGGAGTTCCACGTCCTGGAAGCGCCCACGATTGCCACTGCACTGGACCAACTCGGAGACACCATCGATGTGATGCTGCTTGATCAAGAGCTGCCCGATGGGGATGGCCTAGCGCTCCTCCAGAAAGCAAGGAACGAACATCCGGACATCCCCGTGATCATGATGAGCGCGCATGTGACCGTGGAACAGGCCGTCAGCGTGGTGAAACGCGGAGCCTTCCACTATGTCTCGAAGGGCGACGACCTCGACGACCTGGTGCTGCACGTGCGAAAGGCATTGGAGGCGGGCCAGCTGCGGCGTCGAGTTCACTTGTTCCGAACTCAGCCGGGTACGTCAGGGTGTGGGATCGATACCATCGTGGGCGACTCGCCGGCCATACGGCACGTCAAAGGTCTTCTCACACGGGTAGCGGCCAGCCGCGCGTCGACTGTACTGCTCACCGGTGAAACGGGCACCGGGAAGGACCTGGTCGCTCACGCGCTGCACGACGCCAGCGAACGTGCCGCCCGCGCCTTCGTACAGATCACATGCTCGGCGCTGCCAGAACAGCTTCTCGAAAGCGAACTGTTCGGGCACGAGCGCGGTGCATTCACGGACGCGCGACAGCAGAAGCGCGGCCTGCTCGAAGCAGCCGACGGCGGGACGGTGTTCCTCGACGAAATCGGGGAGATGACTTTGCCCCTTCAGGCCAAGCTGCTGCGGTTCCTCGAGGACAAGACATTCAGGCGCATCGGTGGGCTACAGGACATCCGTGTGGACGTGCGAATCATCGCCGCCACGCATCGCAACCTGCCGCGACAGGTGCGCGACGGCCAGTTTCGCGAGGATCTGTACTATCGATTGAAAGTCATGCCGATCTATGTACCGCCGCTGCGCGAGCGTCGTGAGGACATCTGGCCCCTTGCGAACCATTTCATTGATCGGTACAACCGCGATCTCCGTAAGAGGGTGCGCGGCGTCTCTCCAGACGCGCTCAGCGTCCTCGAGCGCCACGACTGGCCGGGTAACGTTCGGGAGCTGCGCAATACCATCGAGCGCGCGATGCTGCTGATCGATCGCGACTGGATCGAGCCGGCCGATCTTGCGCTGCCGCTCGAGCCCCACGAGCAACCGCATTTTCAGCTGCCTCGAGACGGTGTGAAGCTGGACGAGGTCGAGCGACAGCTTCTGCTGCAAGCGCTCGAGCGGGCCCGCGGCAATCAGGCGCGCGCTGGCGAGCTGTTGGGCATCAACCGCGACCAGGTGCGGTACCGATTGCGGAAGTTCGGGATCGGCGGCCGCCGGGCCCGTACGGCACGAGCGATCGCCGTCGCCTGATTGCCGGGGGGAACCGTGTTACGGATCTTGCGATTCGCCACGCTGCTGCTCGTCGCGCTCAGCATGGGAATGGCATTTGCGCACGCTCTGGAACTGCGACCGAAGATGAACTACGAGCCTGCAACGTATCTCCTCCTGCATAGGACACTTTACGAATTCTTCGGGCCTCCTGTGGGTGGCTTCATCGAGGCCGGGGCGGTCGTCAGCTCGGTCGCGCTGTTCGGCGTTCGCAGGCGCAGGCGGGCATTTCTACTATCGGCGGTTGGGGCTGTGTGCATGGTTACCGCTCACATCATTTGGTGGTTGTGGGTGAATCCTGCGAACGTCGCGATGGCAGACATGTCACTGAACTCACCGCTGCCGAATTGGACTCAGTTTCGGAATCAATGGGAGTACACACACTTTGCGCGCTTTCTCCTGCAGCTCGCAAGCCTCAGTGCGCTTCTGATATCCGTGCTCGTCGAAACGCCAG
>CBIHMX010000081.1:0-8548 GCA_966211115.1 uncultured Gemmatimonadaceae bacterium
GTGCACGAGCGTACTGACGTCGTCCGGCACACCGACCGCGTTCATGAAGATGAACGGCATGCCGCGCCAGGAAAGCTTGGTGCAGTATCCGCCCGGCGCTTTCCCCGGCCGGCTGTCGAGGTCGAGCAGGCCCTGGTCGGCCATGCTGCCAAACTGCGCGCCAAGTTCGGGGTCGAGCTGCTCGAAGACGCGCCGCGCTGGACCGACGAGGCCCGCAATGTCCGAAAACGGCTTCAGCGGACGCGTGCCCTGGAGCTCGATCTGCGTGTCCCACGGCCTTACCGCGTCGAGCCCGAGCTGCCGGCGCCGATGCTCCATCACGCGCTCGACCGCCGGAGCGACTGTCGCCTCGACCGCCCGGTGAAAGGAGGCGCAATCATCAGGCGTGTAATCGAACCGGTGCTTGGACCGGAACGCGTATGCCTGAAAGTCCGCACAGCCCGCATTGCGCGCGACCTGCTGGCGCTTGGCATACATCTCGTCGAACAGCTTCGCCATCTCATCGCGATGGGCCAGATAGGCACCAGCACCTAGACGGAACGCTTTTTCCCGCACCGTGCGATCCCGGTCCTTGAGGAACGGCTGCAACTGGGGAACGGTCTTGGTCTCTCCGTTCCAGTCCACCGTCAGGCCACCGGTGATCTTCTGGTATGCCGCGACATGCGTCTCGAGCGCCGAAAAGATCGGCACGTTCTCTTCGCGGAAGATCTCGATGTCGGAACGGAACCCGCGCAGCGTGACCTCGAGTCCCGGTTCGGAAAAACCCGATTCCACGAGCCGATTCGCCAGCCGCACCTGCATCTCGCTCGCCTTCGGAAAAATCTCCGATGACCAACGCAGGTTTGCCGCCTCCTTGGCTGGGTCCGACGTGTCGCATGTATATGCGATCATGGCCAGTGTCCCGGCTTCCTCCACGATCTCTTCCAGCTTCGACCATTCGAGCAACCACGCCCTGGGATCATCCAGGGGCGCGGTCCCGAGCGCGTCGTACAGCGGCTCGAGGTCTGGCCAGGTCGCTTCGGCGATGGCCTGCGGTGAATCAGGTAGGGAAACGATCACGGATCTTGGTTCGAAGGAGTCCGGAACTCGCGCCGCGAGCTAGAGCTCATCGTTGGCGGCATACGCCAGCCCCAGCGATCAGCTCGCGATCGAGCAATCAGCTCTCGGCCAGAACCACCAACCTACCTCGTGCCCCGTTTGACTTCATCCCCGCTGCCGGCGTCGGGCCCACCTTTGGTCGCGTCCGCGTCCAGCGGATCAGCTTCGTTCAATCCCTCACCGGCAGGCATGCCCTGCAGGTGCCCACGCAATCGCGCCAGCGCGCGCGGAATTTCCTCGAGCAGCGCTGGAACGCCAACGGCGGTCACCGCGGAGCGTGCATCGTGCGCAACGCCGGCGATGGACTCGGCCAAAGGGTCATCCGCCCCCAGCGCCGGCAACAATCGCTCGTACTGTCGAAGCACATGATCGAGGTCGCGAAATCCTTCGCTCAACACGCGTAACTCGTCGCGAACGGCGGAAAGGCGCTCGCCCGGCGTTCCAGCCGCCTCGAACGCACGTACGCCGTAAAGAAGGTCGCGAACTTCCTGCTCGATGTTGCGGTCCTGTGCCACCTCGCGGAACGATTCTGCGTAGGCAACGATGCGCGCCCGAGCGTCGCGAATCGCGATCACGCGCGCCTGGCAGAGCTTCATCCCGCCGTCCGGCTGGCGAGCCCACCCTTCGCCGACCCACACCGCGTGTTCCGATGCGGCCCGGTACGGATCAGCCTGATCGAGCCCATCGAAACGACGCAGGCTGGTCGCGAACTGGTCTTCGACTTCACCGCGATGCCGGTTGAACAGCCTCAACGCGGAACTGTTGCAATCCCGGATGCGTGCGTTCGCATCGGTGATAAGCACGGCTTCGGCCAGTGAATCGAGCGCGGCCGCTCGGGTTATCGCGCGATCGTCGGGCGCGGGAACTGAATCCTTTGCTTCCTTCCGCCCTTGCGACTCGGCCGGCCTTCGCTTGCCGAGCGTCCATCCCAGCCCGGCACCGACCACTGCAGCCGCCGCGATGGCAATCAGAACGAGGGCAGAATCAGGCATTCAGTCTGTGAGGCGCAGGGATTGCAGCCGTTTCTTACGCACTGCAATCAAACGAACGTCTAACCAGTTTTGGTAACCGGGTTCAACAATAACGCGACACACCCGCGATTGCTGGCTCAGCGGCCCGGGTAAATGAGGAAGGGCGCAACCTTGGCCTGAAAGTCTCGCGATTCCTGTTCGAGCGATGGTATCAGCGATGCTATCGCGTCGAGTTCCACCGCATCGCGGTACCGCGTCGACCCGGCCAGTCGATCGATGTGCGCGACGCGCCACTGGAATTCGCCTTTGTGCCGGCTGTAGATGGCACGCAGCATCGCCAGGCCAACACGATACGGCTGCACGGCTTCCCGATCGGACACAACCACCGCGATCATCGGAATGCGCTGGCCGCCCCACTTCTGCCCGGCCTCGACGGTCACCCTGGTTGAATCGAAAACCACGCCGGGGATGCGTTGCGAGTTCAGTTCGCGGGCAATCGCCCCGGCATCATGGAGCCAGCCGGCGCCGACGAGCTGAAACGGAATCGACGTCCCGCGTCCCTCGCTCAGGTTTGTTCCTTCGAAGAGCACCGTCCCGGTGTACAGCAGGGCCGCGTCAGGCGATCGGATGTTGGGCGAAGGATTCTGCCACGGAAGTCTGGTCTGCTCCCACCACATGTTGCGCCGGTATCCCGACATGGGAACGACCTTGATGTTCGCCTTGACCAACCCCGTGCCCACGAGGTAGCGCAGCAGTTCCCCCGGCGTCAGGCCGTAGCGGAGCGCAACCGGGAACTGCCCGACGAAGGAACGGAAGGCAGGATCGAGAACGCCGCCTTCGATCACGTCGCTGCGAACGGCGTTAGGCCTGTCGAGGACGATGAACGTACGACCGAGCGCGGACACGGCCTCGGCTGACAGTGCCATCGTCCACTGGTAGGTGTAGGTCCGCGAACCGACATCCTGTATGTCATAGAGGACGACGTCCACGTCCTTCAGCATCTCTGCGGTCGGCACCCGGTGCTCGCCGTAGAGCGAGTGGATGGTCACACCTGTGGATGAGTCCACCATGGTGGAGATGCGCTCGCCGGCCTCCGCCTGTCCTCGAATGCCGTGTTCGGGCGCAAACAACGCCGTCAGGCGAACATTCGGCGCCCGGTGAATGAGGTCGATCGTGCTTCGCCCGTCAGGTGTCTTGCCGGAATGATTGGTGATCAGGCCAACACGCTTGCCGCTGATCAGGTGGATCGAGTCGCTGAGCAGCACCTCGACGCCCAGCCGGACCCGTCCCTGCGCTTCGATATCCGTCGTCGGGAACGCGAAACCAGCGACTGCAACCAACGTCAGGACAAGGCGAGAAGTCCTCACCACGGTCACCCTCGAGAGAAAGGACATGGGATCATAAACCGGCCGCTAAACTACCAGCGAAGCATTCCCTGAATTCACCTCTGAATCTCGGCCACCCCATCTTGTCGTAATGCAACGCCTTCGGCGCGTGTTGCTTGTCACCACGATCGTGGTCCTCGTCGTCCCGATCGCGCTGATCCTGCCCCTCAACTTCATGCAGCCGCCTACGACGGCGATGATGCTGGTGCGAGGGATTCAGCGCTTCGCCGCCGGCACCGAACCCGCCTACCCGCGCCGAAGCGTGGTTCCATCGTCCCGGATCTCGCCGCACCTGCGGCGTGCCGTGCTGGCCGCCGAAGACGACCGCTTTTACCTGCACTACGGGTTCGACTTCGAGGAGATCGGAAACGCGATCGAGCGCGCTCGGCGCGGCGGCCGGCTGCGTGGTGCTTCGACGATAACGCAGCAGGTCGCGAAGAACCTGTTTCTCTGGGAAGGACAGTCGTACGTGCGGAAAGGCGCGGAAGCGTACCTCACGCTGATCCTCGAGCTCTGTCTCTCCAAGGACCGGATACTCGACCTGTACCTGAACCTGGCCGAATGGGGCGACGGGGTGTTCGGGGCCGAGCTGGCGGCGCGGAAACACTTCCGGAAATCGGCCCGGAACCTGTCGCGTGAGGAAGCGGCCCGCCTGGCGGCGATCCTGCCTGCGCCGCGCCGCTGGCCCGCGTATGGATCCGTTGCAACCCGGCGCGCGCAGGTCATCCTCGAGCGAAGGGCCTTCGCCGCGCCCCGCGAGGGTGGCAGTCGCTAGAAATTGGGGTCTGACCCCGATTTCAGTCGCCGGCGAGCAGCGTGGGCGGCAGGCGCTTCTGCTCCGCCAAAGGGGGCGGTTCGCTTCCGAACAAGCCGAGCTTTCTGGCAAAGTCCCGGCTGGCCTTCACGGCTGCACCCGCCGCGTGGCCTAACGCGGCACCCACCACCGTCGCCATGTCCAGCGGCGGCAGCTCGCCTTGCCCGAGCGAGACCAGGATCTCGCGACGCATGCGCAATGCGATCGGACTGGCAAAGGTGATCGCGTTGAAGTTGTCGTCGTACCGCACGCCCAGCCCCTCGATCAACGCGGCGGTGCGCGCAAAGTAGACCATCTCGCTGGGAAGCCGCACCGGCCAGTCGTAGAGCGCCGCCATGACCTCATTGGTGACGAGCTCCACCCGGTCACGCATCGCCATCTCGACATACGCGAGTTGCAGCAGCCGGTCCGCGAGGCCGCGCACGTGCTCCGGATCCGCCGACGGGTCGATCATGCCGAGCGACTCGAAACCGGCAACGACGCCGGCCGCGTCCCGGCGGATGGCGGCGAAGATCGTCGTCACCAGGTGCCAGCGCAGCTCGCGCGTCACCGGGACCACCATGCCGAAATCGAGCACGACCACCCGGCCGTCGGGCGTCACGAACACGTTCCCCGGATGCGGATCGGCGTGGAAAAAGCCGTCGACCAGCATCATCCGCAGGTAGATCTCCATTACCGTGCTCACGATGCCCCGCGGATCCTGTGCCCGGTCTCCCGGCCGGCTCGTCAGGCGGTCGACGCGCGTCCCCTCGACATACTCCAGTACCAGGACGCGCGGTCGCACCAGTTCCGGAATCACCCTCGGGATCAGCACACGCGGGTTGCCGGTGAAGTTTTCCCGGATCCGCTGCGCGTTCGCCGCTTCGTGGACGAAGTCCATCTCTTCCGGGACCCGGTCCGCGAACTCCTCGATCGCCGTGCGGATGTTCCGGAGGTGCGGGTTCGGGACGCGCCGCTCGAGCCAGCGCAGAAAGGGACGCGCCAGTTCCATGTCTTGCCGGACGATCTCCTCGACCCCGGGCCGCAGGACCTTGATCACCACTTCCTCGCCGCGATACTTCGCGCGATGCACCTGCCCTAACGATGCCGCCGCCAGCGGCTCGGTCTCGAACCGCTCGAAAACCTCACGCACCGGCCGGCCATAGGCCCGTTCGATTTCGTGCTCGATGATTGGCGTGGGGACCGGCGGCACCTGGTCCGTCAGCGTGGAAATCGCGCTGACGTACGGCTCCGGGATCAGGTCCGAGCGAGACGAGAACACCTGGGCCAGCTTGACGAAGCTCGGGCCGAGCGCCGCAATCGAGGAGATCACCCGCTCAGCGCGCTCCTGGTGGAACGCCGGCGAACGAACCATGGGCGCGCCCATGACCAGCCATCGCTTCCGGTCTCGCCGAAACGACACCGCCAGCGGCAGCAGGTGGCGAAGGATGATCAGCGCGCGCATCGGAGCGTGCTACCCTTCGACTAGAAGCTCGGTACCAGCGGCCGCGCCCAGGGAATGAACCCGGCAATGGCAGCCAACGACAACCCGAACCAGATCGATGCCCGCTGGAACTTTTCGGCGCTGCTGCCGGCGCGCTTCACCTTGACGGCCCCGATGTGGGCGACCGCGATCGCGATCACCATGATCACCGGGTGCTCGACCAGGAAATAGCGGATCGGAGCGTCGCGCATGGCCGATCCCATGTCGCCGAATGCGGTGCGGGTCAGCGGACTGAAAAACAGGTACAGAGACAGTCCGATCAGGAACTGGAAGTCGAGCATGCCGGTAAAGGCGCGCGTCGCCTTGTCCTCGGTGGCGGTCCACTGGCGGTTGCGGAGCCATCCGCGCCACGCCAGGATGACGATCCAGAGGCCGGCGAGGAGAACCAGCCACCGGACAATGTTGTGCAGGCCAAGGACGTAGGGATACATAGGGAGATGGTTGCGGAAGCCTCGGGAGCCCGGCTGAAATCTACGTGCCAGCGACCCCCAGGCATTGCTTCAAGCCTTCACGACCTCACGACCTCACGACCTCACCAGTAACGGGTCCAAACCGCCATGAGAAAGACGCTGATTACCTGCACCGCCCTCCTGGCCGCCTGCGCCACCGAGACAGTCGATCGCACGTCGCTGGAGCCCGCCCTCGGCAGCTTCAACGCCGATAGCATGATGGATCACATCCGCACGCTCTCCTCGGATGCTTTCGAGGGTCGTGCCCCGGGTACGGCTGGCGAGGACAGCACCGTGGCCTATCTCGAGGCCCAGTTCAAGGCGTTAGGTCTCGCACCCGGAAACCCCGATGGGACCTATATCCAGAATGTGGAGCTCATTGGCTACACCGCGACGTCGACGGCATCGGTCAGGATCGGAGACAAGTCGATCGCGATGAAGCCACTCGAGGATTTCGTGGCTGTCGCCCGGCATGACACGACCGAGGTCAACGTCCCGAATTCCGACATCGTGTTTGTCGGTTACGGGGTGGTCGCGCCCGAGTACGACTGGGACGACTATCGTGGCGTCGACGTGCGCGGCAAGACGGTCCTGATCATGGTCGGCGATCCCCCCATCCCGGACCCCAACGACTCCACGCAGCTCGACTCGGCGGTCTTTCGCGGCAAGGCCATGACGTACTACGGCCGCTGGACCTACAAGTACGAACAGGCGAGCGAAAAAGGCGCTGCCGCCGCGATCATCATTCACAAGACCGGTCCAGCCGGCTATCCGTGGGAAGTGGTGAGTGGAAGCTGGGGACAGGAGAACCTGGATATCCCGGGCAGCGGAGCCGTCGCCCGCGTCCCCGTCGAGGGATGGGTCACTGAGGACAAGGCGCGCGAGATGTTCCTTGCGTCCGGACGTGACTATGACGCCATCAGCCGGGCTGCGGCGTCGCGCACGTTTACCGCCCTGCCACTGTTCGGCACCGCGAGCTGGCGCGTGCGCAATGCCGTCCGGCGCATACAGTCGCGCAACGTGGTCGCGAAGCTCGAAGGCTCCGATCCCTCCCTCAAGGACGAATACGTCGTGTATTCCGCGCACTGGGATCACTTCGGCAAGAACACTTCGCTGGAGGGCGACCAGATCCTGAACGGCGCGCTCGACAACGCGTCAGGCACGGCGCAAATGCTTGAAATCGCCAGGGCGTTCACGAAGCTCGAGACGCCGCCAAAGCGTTCGATGCTCTTCCTCGCCGTCACAGCGGAGGAAGCCGGCCTCCTTGGCGCCAAGTACTACGCGCAGCATCCCCTGTATCCGCTCAACCGCACGCTGGCGAACATCAACATCGATGGCGTCAACCAGTGGGGACGGACATCCGACATCGTCGTCGTTGGACTCGGCAATTCCACGCTCGATGCGGTCCTCGACTCCGTCGTGACCGCCAGCAATCGCACGATTGTGGCCGACCCGGAATCGGAGAAAGGGTTCTTTTATCGCTCCGATCACTTCGAGTTCGCCAAGGAAGGCGTTCCCGCGCTGTACGCGGATGCCGGCGTGAACTACGTGGGCAAACCCGACGGCTATGGGCTGCAGAAGCGCCACGAGTACACGACGAACGACTATCACAAGCCAAGCGACGAGATCAAACCGGACTGGGACTTGTCAGGAGCGCTTGAAGACGGTCAGATGCTGTTCGAAGTTGGCTATCGCGTCGCCCAATCGCCGGTGTGGCCGAAATGGAACCCGGGAACGGAATTCAAGGCCAAACGCGAAGCCATGCTGACGAATGAAAAAGGGAAGTAACACGAGCGCTGAAATCCGGACTCTGGAACCTGCACTCACTGTTCATCCAGTGACCTGGGCCAATCCTGCTTGAGCAGTCGCGACATCGCGCGATCCGCAAGCAGCCGGCCGCCGGTCTGGCAGCGCGCACAATAGTTGGTCTCATTGTCGGCGTACCGGATGCGTTGCACCGGTGCGCCGCAGACGGGACAGGGTTGCCCGAAGCGGCCGTGAACGGCCATCGCCTCGCGGAAGGCCGTCACCTTCTCGGGAAATGCGCCGCCGAGTTCCGCGCGCAGCTCGTCGATCCATTGCTTCATCACATCGAGCACTGCCTGGTGCAGCGTGCCGATCTGATCGTCCGTGATCTTCGACGTCAGGAGCAGTGGTGACAGTCGCGCACGGTGCAGGATTTCATCGGAATAGGCGTTGCCAATGCCGCTGAACAGGCGCGGGTCGGTCAACGACCGCTTGACGGTGTGATTTTCGGCGCGCAACCGGTCACTGAATTCGCTCACGGTCGACGTCATCACCTCCAGACCGCCGCGATCGAATTCCGTGAGCCCTGATTCCCCCTCCAC
>CBIHMX010000082.1:0-8537 GCA_966211115.1 uncultured Gemmatimonadaceae bacterium
GCCTACGGGTTCACGGCCTTCACCCCCATGAAACGGTGGAAAACACCGTTTGTCCGGCTGTTTTTCTGGTCCGTGCCGATTTTCTCGCTGGGCGTCGTCCAGCGGTTGTTCTCATGGATCCACCTGGTGAAGGCCCAGAAGCTCCTGCTGGAGCTGTCGTTCATTCACTTCGCGCGTTGGTCGATCGTGAAACACGATTTCTGGCCGCGCCTCGGTGACGCCCAGCCAAAGGACGACACGAAACACGACTACCTGCTATTCTGTTCGAACTTCAACGGCACGTGGCAGCAGTACATCGATGCGTTTTCGGCCGTCATTCCCGACGGCATGGACATGATCTGGCGCTGGTCGGAGCAGTTTCCCGGGGCGCAACCGATTACGCCGTTCCTGGCGTACATCCGTCGCGTGCAGATGGACTGCGAGTACTACTACAGCGCCTATCCCGGTGCGACGGCGAGCGACGTGAGGCAGGCGCTCATCCTGCAGACCGAGCTCCTGGCGTTCGCCACGCGGACCGCGCGAATGGAGCCGGCCGAATTTGAGCGCGCCTGGCACACCTTCACGATGAGCGTGCAGAACTGCATCGGGTCGACGGGCGTTGACCCGTACATCGTCGACTGGCAGGAGTTGCTGTTCCCGGGTTCGGTGAAACCGGAAGAACTCGGACCGCGTGGAATCCAGACGCCGGTATCCGTTGGAGCGATCACGGAACCGGAAGAGGTGGCCGGCAATGCCTGACACGTCCGGCCAGTCGTACGCGTTCGCGGCGGTGACGCCAATCATCTCCGGGATCACGCAGGGTGTGGTGCACGCTGCGGAACTTGGCAGTGTCCTGGCCCGCCTGAATGTATTGCAGACGAGTCCGTTCAAGCTGGTGAGCGGCACTCACTTCGCGCGCTGGAACGTGATCGATGACATGCCGCAGCTCGGATTCCCGACCGAGCTCGATCACCTGCAGTCCAAGTACCTGATGCTCGCCGCCGATTTCGATGGAGACCGTGATCACTGGATCGATGCGCTCGTGACCGCGATACCTGAGGTGATCGACGCCGTCTACCGTCACTGCGTCGGGTATCCGGGCGTTGACAGCCTGGCGGATTTCCGCCACTACCTGCAGAGGTGCCAGCTGCACACGACGCTCGACTTCGCGCCGTACGCAGGAACGAACCTCGATACCGTGCTCCGTGCGCTCGACACGCAGCGGAAGTTCGTGGGCTTCATGCACGCCACGCAGGGAAAGTCGCCTCTCGAACTGCGGACGGCCTTCACCGACTTCATGGAGCGCCTGGAGCAGAAGGCGACGCCGCGTCCCGGCAGCATCTGAGCGTCATGCATAACGTCGAACTGACGGACATCCAGGGGAATATCCTGCGCGGCTACAACCAGCCGCACTTTCGCTACGTCTACTATCGTGTCCACGATTGTGATCACGGACGGCGCTTCCTGAAGCGCATCGTCCCGGTGGTGACGACCGCGCAACCCTGGACAAAGGGGAAGCCCGCGTCGACGATCAATGTCGCATTCACGTTCAACGGGTTGCTGGCGATGGGGATGCCGCGCGACGTCATGGGTGCGTTCCCGCTCGAATTCCGCGACGGCATGAAGGCCCGCGCCGAAGTGCTCGTCGACAGTGGCGAGAGCGCGCCGGAACGCTGGGAAGAACCGTGGGATGGCGACGGCGTCCACATGTGGGTGGGCATCTCGGCGAATTCGCCTGACGAGCGGGACAACCGGTACAAGTGGCTCGAGAGCAAGCGCGCCGACCTGTCCGGCGTAGAACTGGCAGGGTACCAGGATGCCGGGAAGCTGACGATCGACGGCGAACTCAGTCCGAAGGAACATTTCGGCTACACCGACGGCATCGGCAATCCGGATATCCTGGGTGTTCCCGGTAAGCGGCCGGCCGGCGGGGGGAAGATCGTCGACCGCAAATGGGCGCCGATCGCGCCCGGGGAGTTCATCCTCGGCTACGCGGACGAAGCCGGCGAGATTGCTACCACCCCGCGGCCGGTCCGTTTCTTCAGGAACGGCACGTTCATGGTGTTCCGCAAACTCCAGCAGAACGTCGCCAGCTTCCGTACGTGGGCGAAGGCCGAGGGAACGAAATATCCGGGCGGCGTCGATCACTTCAAGGCGAAGCTGGTTGGTCGCTGGCCTGACGGGACGCCGGTCGAGCTGTCGCCGGACCGGCCCGATCCCTCGATCGCCACCGATCCGTCGAGGAATCTCGACTTCCGGTACGGCGATGATCCGCTGGGCCAGCGCTGCCCGTTAGGCGCGCATATCCGCCGCGCCAATCCGCGCGACGCGACCGGATTCGGCGGGCTGTTGAGCAATCGTCACCGGATCATCCGCCGAGGAGTGATGTACGGCGACTGGCTGCCGGAACACGAGGAGTCCGACGACGGATCGCGCGGGATCGTGTTCATCGCCTTCAATGCGAGCATCGAGCGGCAGTTCGAGTTCGTCCAGCAGCAATGGATGAACTTCGGGAACGACTTTCTCCTCGGAAACGACCGCGATCCGCTCGTCGGCAACCGCACCGGTCTGGACGACAAGCTGATCATCCAGGGCGACGGCAACGGGCGCGCCCCGTGGCTGTCAACGTCGTTGCCGACATTCGTCGTCACGAAGGGTGGCGACTATTTCTTCATGCCCAGCCTGGCCGGCCTGCGGTTCCTGGCATTGGCCGAGGGCGCACTCGAACCCGACGCCTTCACGGATCCCGACATGCAGACCTCGCTGCTCGACCGGATTGGCCGGGACCTCGGCACCCTCGCGCATCGCGTGGAGAACGACATCAAGCGCCTGCCGGGCGGCGACGCCATCGACCGGGCGCTGCACGTGATGGGGGGGGATCTTGAACACCTCGCGGAGCACCTGAAGACGTGGGCGTTGGCCCAGAACCCGGAGCCGATCTTCGCCTTGCTCAGGCATCTCAAGCCGATTCTCGTGCTCCCCAAACTCGCCATCATCACGAAACACGAGGATTGCCTGCAGGTGCTTTCGTATCCGACGATCTTCACCGTGCCATACACGTCGAAGTTTGCCGAGATCTGTGAGGGCGGCGGGTTTTTCCTTGGCTGGGATGACACGCCCGAGTACACGCGCGATCTGTCGAACATGCGGCTCGTCGTCAGGCGCGAAGACCTGCCCGGTCGCATCGCGCCCTTTGCGGAACGGACCGCGAACGCCATTGTCGATGCGTCGCCCGGAAGGCTGGACGTGGTCAAGGAGCTTGGCGACGTCGTGCCCACGCGTTTCGTCGGCGAATACCTGGGCACGCCGAGTCCGGACGGGAATGTCTTCGCCCCGCAGGCTGCCGTGCTCTCGGCGTACCTGTTCCTGCCGGTCGGCGATTTCAGGGAGAAGGCGCTGGCGGCGGCGAAGGCGATGCGGCCGGTGATCGCCGGACAGATCGCGGCGCGGAAGGCGCAGCGCGGGCAGCGTGACGACGTGCTCGAACGGTGCCTCGTCATGCAGGAAGCTGGTATCCCCGGCATGGATGACGCGACGCTGCTGAACAACCTGTTCGGCATGGTCGTGGCAATCATTCCGACCACGTCGGCGGCTGTCGCGCGCGCCATCGACGAGTTGCTGCGGCGGCCGGCCGAACTGGCGCGGGCGCAGGCCGCGGCGAACGCCGGTAACACCGCGCTCGTAACGCAATACGTATATGAGGCGCTGCGCTTCAATCCACTCGGTCCGGGCGTATTCAGGAATAATTTGCAGGACTTCGAGGTTGCCGGCGGCACGTCGCGCGCGACCACGATCCCGGCCGGCCGGCCGGTGCTGGTCGCGCTGCAATCGGCGTCATTCGATGGCGACCGCGTGAAGGATCCGGGGACGTTCGACATCGAGCGACCGCTGCCCGAGTACCTCCACTATGGCTTTGGCCTGCACACATGCTTTGGCCGATACATCAACCAGGTGCAGATTCCGCTCATGGTGCAGGCGGTGTTGCGCAAGCGAAACCTGCGGCGCGCCGAAGGCGAAGCCGGGAAGCTTCAGGTGGACGGCCCGTTTCCGTCCAGCCTGACGGTCGAATTTGACGCCTGACGAGGGAAAGCCCGCCACCGCTGGTGCGGCGCGTTATACCATCGTTCGCGAGCTTGGCGCGGGCGGCATGGGTGTCGTGTACGAGGCCATCGAGAAGGCATCAGGAGCGCGCGTGGCGCTCAAGATGCTGCCGGCCGCCGATCCACATGCCCTGTTCGGCTTCAAGAACGAGTTTCGTTCGCTGGCCGCTCTGATCCATCCCAACCTCGTATCGCTGTACGAACTGGTCTCGGAGAACGAGACGTGGTTCTTCACGATGGAGCTGGTGGACGGCGTGGACTTCCTGAGTCACGTGCGTCGCGACGCTCGCCCAGGTGGCCGTACAGTGTTCGCCGACCTGGTCGACGAGGAGAAGTTGCGCCACGTCCTGCTCCAGCTCGCCGACGGCATGGAGGCCCTTCATGGAAACGGCGTCCTGCACCGGGACATCAAGCCGCCGAACGTCCTCGTGCGCCGCGACGGGCGTGTCGCCATCCTCGATTTCGGCCTCGCCATCGCGCTCGGCGAGGCCCTCGACACCAGCGAACACTCGTCAGGCACGCTTGCCTACATGTCGCCCGAGCAACTGGGTGGTGACCCGTTAGGCCCGCCCAGCGACTGGTATGCCATCGGGACCATGCTGTATGAGGCGCTGACCGGCCGGTCGCCCTTCGAGGGCTCGCCGCAGCAGATGTTCTTCGCCAAGGCGGCCGGTGCGGTGAAGTCACCCCGCGAGCTGGTGAAGGACGTTCCCCCGGACCTGGAAGCGCTGTGCCTCCAGATGCTGCACCCCGATCCGGCGCTGAGGCCCGATGCGATGGACGTCCGGTTGCGGCTGACGCGTGAGGCTTCCCCTTCAGATCCAGGGCCGCGCCACGACCGGGACACACGCGCCTTCCGGCTTTTCGTCGGCCGCGATGATTTGCTGCAACGGCTGGAATCCGCGCTCGAAGCCGTGCGGTCGGGAGCAGGCGCCACCACGGCATATGTGCATGGGCGGTCCGGCGCGGGAAAAAGCGCACTGCTCGAGCAGTTCCTGATCGATGCCAGGCAGGACGAATCGGTCGTGGTGTTTTCCGGGCGATGTTACGAGCAGGAATCGGTACCGTTCAAGGCGGTCGACTCGATCGTGGACGCGATGACGCGCTGGTTGTTGCGTCGCGGGGAAGCGGAGATAGACGGCCTGCTCCCTCCGGATGTGGTAACCCTGGCGCGGATCTTTCCCGTCCTCGATCGCGTGCCGGCCATCGCCGATGCGCCGCGTGACGCGCTGCAGGTTCCGGAGCCGCGCGAGCTGCGACGCCGGGCGTTTCGTGCGCTGCGCGACCTGCTCCGCCGGATCGCGGCCACAAACCTCGTCATTGCCGCCATCGATGACCTGCAGTGGGGTGACGTCGACAGCGCCGACCTGCTGGCTTCGCTGCTCGAGCAACCGGACGCACCGGGCCTGCTCCTGATCCTGTCGTTCCGGAGCGAATACCGGAGTTCGAGTCCATGCCTGGTCGCGCTCGACCGCGCGTTTCAGGACTCGGCGCCGCATCGCGCGTTGCCTGACGACATCGAGGTGCCGCCACTCGATGAGGAGACGGGCGCGCTGCTGGCCCGCGGGCTGTTGACCAAGGGCTCGGCTCCCGTCGCGGCACGGATCGCGGCGGAGTCCGGCGGGAATCCGTTCTTCATTCACGAACTGGCTCGTTATGCAAACGCCAATCCGGACTGGTCGGAACATCCCGGGCCGGGCGGATTCGACCTGGACCGCGTGGTCTGGGAACGCGTCGAGCGGTTGCCGGCGCCGGCCCGGGCCATGCTCGAACTCGTGGCGATCGCCGGCCAGCCCGTCCGGAACGCGCACTGGCGGGATGCCACAGGGAACGTGGCCGTGGATCCGCAATCGTTTGCGTTGCTCCGCTTCGAGCACCTCATCCGCTCGACAGGGTCGGCGCCGGACGACGAGGTGGAGACGTACCACGACCGCATGCGCGAGGCGGTCGCCCAGCGGACGGCCGAACCGGTGCGCGCCGGCCATCATCGGCGCCTCGCGATCGCGATGGAGGCGCAAGGCGACGCGGATTCGGAAACGATCGCCGTGCATTTTTCGCGGGGCGGTGAACGCGTCCGGGCCGGCTCCCATTTTGCCACCGCGGCGCGCGCGGCTGAACAGAAGCTGGCCTTCGACCGGGCGGCCGGCCTTTACCAGCAGGCGATCGCCCACCGTGCCGTTGACGACGCGGACCGGGGCCCGCTGCACGCGGCGTTAGGCGGTGCGCTCGGCAACGCGGGACGCGGCCGCAGCGCTGCTGAGGCGTATGAGACGGCGGGCCGCCTCGCCGGCGATCGCGGCACGCAACTCGACCTGCAACGGCAGGCGGCGACCCAGTACTGCACCGCCGGCGCGATCGACCGGGGGCGCGACCTGTTCGCAAATGTGATGCGTGGCGTCGGCCTGCAACCTACGGAATCGTCGGTTTCCATCATGCTCCAGTTGCTCGGTCGTCGCGCGCGGTTGCGGTGGCGGGGCCTGCATCATGTGCAACGAGTCGAAGCCGAGGTGCCACGTGAACTCCTGCGGCGACTCGATACGCTGTGGGCCGCGAGCACCGCGCTCTCCAACGTCGACGTGGTCCGGGTGGCGGCGATGCAGTCGCAGGCGCTGCTCCTCGCGCTCGAGGCCGGGGAGCCGCGACGGCTTGCGCTCGCACTGGGATGGGAGGCCGTGCTGAACGCCACGTCAGGCACACGGACCAGCGCGCGATCCAGTGAACTGCTCGACCTGGCGGCGAAGCTGGTCGCACGCAATCCGGATCCACACGCGCGCGGAATGATCCATCTGTCGCGGGGCTGGATTGCTTTCCTGCACGCGGATTTTCCCGCGGCTCTGCGCGAGTGCGACGCGGCAGAACCGATCTTCCGGGATCAGTGCACCGGTGTGTGGTGGGAGCTGGTCCTCACGCGCACGATGATCACCTGGGCGCTCTCGCACTGCGGTCGTACCGCCGATCTCGCGCGCCGCATCCACGAACTGGAGCCGGAAGCCCGTGCCCAGGGGAATCACTTCATGGTGACGAACCTGCTGGCGTTTCCGATGCCGGTCGAACGGTTGCTGGCCGGCGACCCGGACACCGCGGACGAACAGGCGCGTGAGGCGCTGGCGCTGTGGCCATACCGCGGATTTCACATCCAGCACGTATCGGTCCTGTTCAGCCGCAGCCAGTCGTTCCTGTACCGCGGCGATGCCCGCGAGGCGTACGAGGCCGTCAGCGCCCAGTGGCCGGCGATGGTCCGCTCGCTGCAGACGCAGAACCAGCAGACCCGCGTGATGTTGCGCGATGTTCGCGCCCGCGCCGCGGTGCAGTCGTCGTCAGGCGGCGAGCGTCGTACGCTGCTGGCGCGGGCGAGGCGCGACCTCAGGTTGCTCAGTCGGGAAGGAGCGACGTGGACCGATGCGGTCGCCAACCGGTTGCGCGGCTGCATCGCTATTGCCGAGGGAGACCATGCCACGGCGCTGCAGGCGTGGCGAGCGGCGGTGCCGGGTCTCGACGCGTCCGGACTGGCGGTTCAGGCGGCGGCGCTTCGCCGCCGGCTGGGGGAGACAACGGGCGGCGACGAAGGAAGGGCGCTGGTTACCGGCGCCGACCGGGTCATGCGCGAACGCGGTGTTGTCGACGTCGAAGCCCTGACGCGGATGTACAGCTAGCTGGAGACTTGCTCGTTATGCGTACGGGCTGCTTCGTGATTCCGGACCAGGGAGACAACCCGGATGTTTCGAGCCGGCTCCTCGCTTTCAGAATCGATATTGAATCCGGCTCAGGACCAGGCGACCAAGCCTGGGCGTGCCGGCGAATTCGTAGTGGCGGTGATCGAGCAGGTTGGACGCCGTGATCGACCAGGTGATCCCTCTCGTCGACGGCAGCTCCCAGGAAATGCCCGCATCCACGAGCGCATAGCTCGAAACGTCGCGGCGGAACACGCCGGCGTGTACCGGGAATCCGTTCACCCACCGCACGCGCAGGTTACTCGTCAGGCCACGGCGTGGACTGAACCCGGTGAACGAAACCGTTGCCTTGTGTCGTGGGGCATTCAGCGGGACTTCGTTGATGCCGTCGATGTCCTTGGCGGGAAAGAGGTTCCTGTTCAGGTGCGAGTAGGTGACCGCCATGCTGGCCCATGACGCGATGTCGGTACTGGCACCGACATCGACGCCCCAGACGTCGACCTGGCCGGCATTGCGGTAGCTGAGCGCGATATCGTCAGGTCCGACCAGTTCCTGGTCAGGTTGCACGGTCCCCAGCGGCAGTTGGGCAAATCCGCCAGCCAGTCCGGCTGCGACCTGCGCCGCGTTGGGGACGCCGGCCTCGGTGAAGACACCGGTCAGGTACGTCGTCAGGCTCGGCGCGTCGAGGAAAACGTTAGGCGTCACCGGCGCGAGAAAAACGAAGTCGCGCCGCCGTTGGGTCCAAACGTCGGCGGTCAGCGATACCTTTCCCGCCACGAGTCCCTTG
>CBIHMX010000083.1:0-8486 GCA_966211115.1 uncultured Gemmatimonadaceae bacterium
GAACGATCTGACAACAGCTGATCCGGCCTGGCGAGAAGACCGGGACACATGAGCCGAAGCATGATTCCGCTCCGGACCTCACGTGTCCCGGTCTTCTCGCCAAAGCAGTACCCGCAGTTATCAGATCTTCCCGCGCCATCCGCGATCAGCCCTTGGAGCCGACCTACCGCGCCAATCGCAGTAAAGCGGAAAGGGCGACGACCTTTCGGTCGCCGCCCGTTCCACCTCGAAGCAGTGGGAGGTCGCTACGAGGTTACTGGCACTTCGGTTCGCCTTCGACCGTGGCCGGCGTAAGAGCGCCGACACCGATGAAGATCGCGCAGGTCTTGGCCGTACCGGTGTGCGTTGACGAAGCGCTCCAACCCGTGCCGCTCGAACCGGTCGTCGCAACCGAGACACCGGCCGACGGAACGAAGCCGTTCACCGCGGACGTCCCACCACCGACGTTCGTCGCGGTACCCGAGACGTACACCTGGAAGTCGGCGAAGTACGCTTCCTGGGTCGTGGCCATGTTGCGCAGGTCGGACTTCATCGAAGCCAGGTACGCCTTTTCCTTCGTGTTCGCGAACTTCGGGATGGCGATGGCCGCCAGGATGCCGATGATCACGACGACGATCAGGAGTTCGATGAGGGTAAAGCCCTTGCGAATCTTGTTGCTCATGCTGTGGTCTCTCCGTAGGTCCCGTTGTGAGGTGGAAGTCACCGATGAAGCCGGCGCCGCATCGAACCAAGGCAACACGCGGACCAGAGGAGGGCCTGCTTCGCAAGCTGCCGAGTCGCAACGTGTTGCCACGTTCGTGCGACTTCCCGGGTATCGACTCACCTGCCGTGAAATGCCACCCGTCTTGCAGTCTGCGGTGGCGGGACTTCCGCCACTTTCCTCTCTGTCCCCGTGCCGCTCATTCCGGATTGCGGAACGCAAACGACCCGATGAACACACGCAAGACGGAGGCTGGGCCTAACGGGTAACACTGCTGCGTGACGCCGCATTCAGGGTGTGCGTTGCGTCACGGGCTTCGAGATGTTGAAGCGCACGATATGCCAGAACGCCGCGATGCCGTCCTTCCAGCCGATCTTCTTTCCCTCGGCGTACGTGCGCCCCGAGTAACTAATTGGTACTTCCCAGATACGGGCATCCACCTGTGCCAGCCGCGCCGTCACCTCGGGCTCGAACCCGAACCGATTCGTCGTCAGCACCAGCGAACGCGCCAGGTCGCCGCGAATCGCCTTGTAGCACGTTTCCATGTCGGTGAGGTTGAGGTTCGTGAACCAGTTGCTCACCATCGTCAGCAGCGAGTTGCCGACGCTGTGCCAGTAGTACAGCACGCGGTGCGAACCCCCGAGAAAGCGCGAGCCGAACACTGCGTCGGCTTTCCCCTCGATGATCGGGTCGAGCATCTGCGGCCAGTCGGCGGGGTCGTATTCGAGGTCGGCGTCCTGCACGATGACCACGTTGCCGGTGCTACGCTGCAGTGCCGTCCGGATCGCCGCGCCCTTGCCTTCGTTCTGTTCCTTGTGGACGACGACGTCGATCAGCTTCGCGGCGTGCAGGCGGTCGAGGATCTCCCTGGACCCATCCGTCGAGCAATCGTTGACGCAGATGATCTCCGTCTGGATCGGCACGGAACGGACCTGCTCGACGATCACCCGGATCGTATTCTCCTCGTTATAAACCGGGATCAGGACCGACAGCACGATCTGATCCGCCGGAATCGGGGAACGGCCGCGCAGCCGGGGGACGGCGGCCGCGACCTGGTCGTTCGAGAGGGGCGTCAATGGGCGCTGGGTTGGAGCACTCGTTGTCATGATGTCGCTCGGTCTGAAGAACACATGGCTCGAAGGCAGCTGCAATTTCATTCGCTGTGTTGCACCAGCATAATACGGCGGCAAGATGCTGTCGCTACGGAGCTCTCGTCAGGCGCTCGTAAACCCGGGCGCCGGCGACGTTACCCAGATGTTTCAGCACCGGCGGCGACTCCGCTGCCAGCGCCTCTGCCGACGCGACGCTCTGTTCGTAGCCCACGATTACGTATCTGGGAGAATAGAGCTCCAGAATATTCCGTAATGCTTCAAGATCCTCGACACGGGTAACCGGGCGTATGCGGTGGGCCGGCAGGAACGTCGACACAGGTGTCGCGCGCCGTCCAGTGTACAGGTGAACGATCAGGTCATGTTCCGTGGCGACCACATCCGAAGGCGCTGTGTTCCGGGCCACCCACTCGACGATCGGCCGCGCTCGCTCGCCCATTTGCGCCTGAATCGATGCCCACCATTGCCCCCGATAGGCGCGCACGTTGTAGGTGAAAAACCCAACCATTGGGGCAACGAGCAGCAACAGGAGTACCGCCCTGAAGGCGCGCGGCGCCGGACCGGGACGCTTCCATCGGAGCACCAAAGATGCCGCATACCACGTGGTGATGATCACCAACGGCCAGACCGCCCACAGAAACCGGTTAGCGTCGAATGGCCAGAGCAGCACCGTGGCCGTATAACCTGAAAAAAAGATGGCAGTCACTGGTTGGCGCGGTAGAAGGTTCAGGGCGCCATATGCCACGGCCCCCGTGACCGAGATGAATGCGATCCAGCGTGGCCATTCGAGACGGACCGGCATAGCCATGTAGCCAACCATGCCAACCAGTCCACGCACATTTGCCTGGATCACCTCCAGGAGAAATGACCAGCCACCGCCCGCGTACCCCGTGCGCATCCACTCACCGTACGAGCCATACTTCCCCATGAGCACCGGCGGGACGGCCAGTTCATGGATCCCGATCCACATTTGCCAGGGCACCACGAACAGCGCAGAGACCGTACACAGCGCAATGGCCGCGCGCACGTGACGGCGATAGAGCAGCACGATCGCCGCGGCGGGAATCGCGATGGCGCCAAGGGTTCGTACCAGCGCCAGCACACCGATCACTGCGCCGGCCAACGCCGCCGACTTCCAATCGCCGGACTCCGCGCTGTTTTCCGCGAGCAGCAGTGACGGCATGAGCAGGGCCAGGAACATGGGCTCGGAGAGCACCATGCCCGCCACGAACAACACCACGATGGAAATCGTGGACAGGATGCCGACGATGCCCGCGTTCAGCGACGACATGCCAAGTCGCCGGCGCGCGAAATACCAGGTCCCGACCGCGGCCAGCGACAGCAGCACGGCATTGGCAAACTTGAACAGGACGACATTCCCGGGAAAATCCGGGTTCAGTCGCCAGATCAGCGAAAGCAGGAACGGATAACCCGGCGGGTAGTGGGTGCCGAAGGGACTGCCGGGAAGGTTCGTAAGGCGATAGCCGTCACCCATGGCAAGCGAGCGCGCCAGTACGGTGTAGATGCCGTCGTCCTCGAACGCACCGACGGGCCATGGCGTGATCGTCATGACCGCGACCAGGCAGACCAGCGCGGCCACCGCGAAGGGAACGACGCGCTCTTTCGTCGAGCTCACCGTGAGCGCGGCATCTTCCGGACGTCCTCCAACGACGTCGATGTGCGGAGCAGTTTCCGGCGCGGTCATTCGGAAATACGGGCGAAGATCACGTGGTTGGGGATCGACCCTGCCCGGCGGAGGGGCGGCTGCGGCGTCGTGGCCAGGGTATCCGCCGCGGCGACGTGCGCGGGGAAGCCCGTGATGAGATAGCGCGGCTCGAACGTCTGGACGATCGTACCCACCCAGTGCGCATTCTCAACGGGAGTGAACGGCGCGAGAAACTGGCTGGGAAGAAAGGTCGAAACCGGGACGCCCTGGCGCCCGGTGTACAGGTACACGACAACGTCGTGTTCCGTGGCGAGAATGTCGCCTGGTTCCGTATTGCGATCGACCCACTCGACCAGCGGGCGGGCACTGATGCCGGCCCGGCGCTGGAGGTCGACCCAGGCTTCCGCCTGGTACTCGTGCCAATTGTAGGCCGCGTGGCCGATCGCGAGACAGGCGACGCCGCCTAACGCCACGAACCGGAAGGCCCGGCGGCTCGTGCCTTCCGGCTGCCACCGCCAGAGCGCCACGCCAGTGCCCACCGCCAGGATCAGGAGCACGGGCCAGAGCGCGAGCAGAAACCGGTACGGATGAAACGGCCACGCCACAAGCAACAGGAGATAGAGCACGCAGAACAGGACCAGCGTCGGCGCCCGCCTCGAGAGCAAGCGGAGGCCCGCTATCAGGACCAGACCGAGCAGGACGAGCGACACCAGCCGTGGCCAGAATGCATTCGCCGGCATCACCAGGTAACTCAGCGTGTTGGCCATCCCGGCGAGGTTCTGGATAAACACGCCCCGCGCGAACTCGACTCCACCGGTGCGGTACCCGTCGAATACCCAGGACAGGTACGGTCCGTATTTCCCCTGGAGCACCGGCTGCAACTCCGCCTGGTGGGCGCTGACCCAGAGCTGCCAGGGGAGGACGAGTACAAAGGCCACCAGCCCTGCGACGATGGCGGCGCGGAAGTGGCGGCGGGCGAGAAGCAGCAGCAGTGCGGCTCCGACCGCAACCACGCCGATCGTTCGCACCAGGCAGAGAATGCCTAACAGCACGCCGGTCGCGGCTGCGTCACGAAGCGATCCGGTCGCGGCCGTGCGCTCGATGGCGAGGAAGACGACGAACGCGATCGCGAGAAACAGCGGCTCGGAAAGCACCAGGCCCGTGAGCTGCAGCATTGGCATTGCGGCGGTGGCAGCGATCGCGAGCACTCCCGCACCCGTCGCCGTGTACTCGAGCCGGCGGCGCGCGAACAGGTAGATGCCGGCCGCCCCGGCGGCCAGAAGCACGGCGTTCGCGAACTTGAACACGACCACGTTGTCGGGAAATTCCGGCCACACGCGCCAGAGCAACGACAGCAGGAACGGATAGCCGGGCGGGTAGTGGGTCGCGGCCGGCGTGCCCGGAAGGTTGATCATGCGGTAGCCTTCCCCGCTCGCAAGCGCCTTCGCCAGGAGCGTGTAGATCGCGTCATCCTCGTAGGCACCCACGGGCCATGGCGTGACGCTGAGAATGGCCGTGAGCAGCACCACGATCACCACCACGACGGGTACCAGCTTCTCGCTCCGCGCGGATTGCATCATCGCGTTCCGCTCCGGTCGATTCTTTCAAAGACCACACCCAGTTCGAGCGAACCGGCCAGTCGCAACCTGGGATCGTCGCCCGTGGCCAGCCCGTGGGCGGCGCGCAAGCCGAACGGCGTCGTGGCAAGCACGTAGTCGACGTCGTAGGAATTGAGGATTTCGCCCAGCGCATTGCTCGCGAATTCGTCCGACTGCGGCGTCATGTGATCCGCGGGCGTGAACGTGCCGATCGGTACCGCCCGGCGGCCCGTATAGAGGTTGATCATCACGTCATCTTCGGTCGAAATGATCGCGTCCTCGGGTGTATTCGCCATCACCCACGCCGCCATCGGTTTCGAGCGGCCGGCGTAGTACTCCTGCACACTGCTCCACCAGCGACGTGTAGCGCTCCGGTAGTTGCTGGCCGCATAGCCCACCGCGAGGAGGGCGCAAACGGAAATCGCCGCCGTCCGGAGCACGGCCGTCATGCCCGCCGAGGGGCGCCACCGAAGCAACGCTCCAGCGCCGAGTCCGAAGTTGAGCCCGAGCAGTGGCCAGATACCGAACGTGAAGCGTTGCGGCCCGAATGGCCACATGAGTACGAGGGCCAGGTAGCCACCAATGGTGAGCGCGGCGACCGGAGCGCGCTTCAGCAGCACGTACCATCCGGTGAAGAACAGGACGGTCACCGCTGCCGTCGCCCCGAAGCGAACAGGTGCGGGGAGCGTGTTGACCGCGAGCAAGTCCCACCCGCCACCGATGATGTGGCGCGTGTTGAACCAGACCAGCTCCATGACCCATGGGAGGCCGCCTTCGCGCATGCCGTCGAACAGCCAGCCGCCATACGAGCCGTACTTCCCGACCAGAACGTCGGGCAGGCCGGCATCGTGTGCTCCGATCCAGAGCTGCCAGGGCAGCATCGTGGCAAGGCCGCCGGCGGCCGCCATCACGCAAGCCTTCCACCGCCGACGCCAGGCCAGCACCAGCACGGTGGCCGGCAGGACGACGAAGCCTAACGTTCGCACGAGCGACAGGATTCCACCGGCGGCGCCGGCCAGGAAAGCCGTCCGGTCGCTTTCGTTTTCGGTGGCGCGGTGGCAGAGCATCAGGACGGGAAACAACGCCGCGATGAACAGCGGCTCGGACATCACCGCCACGCTGATCAGCACGATCGGCGCGCAGGTGGTGAACGCACCGACGGTGATCGCCGCTTCCCACGTGCCCATGCCGACCGACCTACGCGCAAACCGCCAGGCGAAGAGCGCGCCGAGCCCGATGAAGACCGCGTTGGCGAACTTGAAGAGGGTGATGTTCGCCGGAAAGACGGGATACACCTTCCACAGGGCCGCCAGCACCAGCGGATACAGCGGCGGGAAGTGTGTCGCGTCAGGCGCGCCCGGCATGTTGAGGTACCGGTACCCCTGGCCGGTGGCGAGTGACTTGCCCAGCACAGTGTAGATGCCGTCGTCCTGGAAGACGCCGACGGGGAATGGCTCGATCGACACCACGACCGCCAGAGTCGACAGCACGGCCAGCAGGAGCGGGATCATCCACTCCCGGCGGTTGGTCGCCGGTGCGTCCATCACTGGGTCCCCCCCGCCGCACGAACGGGCCTGAAAACCGAGCCAATCCGCACGTCGGCGACCTTTTCCAGTTCCGGAGGCATGGCGCCGGCAAGTCCCGACGTGGCCAACGCCCCGTGGTCGGATACGGACATCACGTAGTCGACGTCGTATGCGCGCAGGATGGCGCGAAGCGCCTCGGCGGCGACGGCAGGCGTCTGGGGCACCATGTGCTCCTGCGGCGTGAAGGTGCCGTTAGGCACCGTGCGGCGCCCGGTGTAGAGATGGATGAGGACCTCGTCATCGGTGGCGATGACGGCGTCCTCGGGCGTGTTCGCCACGACCCACTCGGCGAGGTACTTCGACCGGCCGGCGTTCAGCATCTGGATCTGGGACCACCAGCGCCGGCTCGTGCCGAGGTACTGGTAGGTGGCGTAACCTGTCGCGAGGCAGACCACGGCACCAACCGTGGCCCAGCGCAGGGTGGCCCGCGCCGTCGTGCGTGGACGCCAGGAGATGATGGACTCGATGGAGAGTCCGAACATGATCCCGACCAGCGGCCAGATACCGAAGATGAAGCGCGCCGGCACGAACGGCCACACGACGACGAACGCCAGGTAACCCGCAACCGCCAACGCGGTCACCGGGGCCCGTTGCAGCAAGCGCCACCAGCCAAACATGAACAAGGGCGTCAGCACGAACGTGGCACCATAGCGCACGACGGCCGGCAGTTTGTCGACCGCTACAGTCGCCCAGCCCTGCGTGACGACCTGCAGGAGATTGAACCAGGCGATTTTCACCATCCACGCGGCACCACCCTCGCGCAGCCCGTCAACCAGCCAGGCGAAGTACGATCCGTACTTGCCGAGCAGGACGTGCGGGACACCGGCGCCGTGCGTGGAGACCCAGAGCTGCCAGGGCAACATGACGACGAATCCGGCAGCACCAGCCAGCAATGCCTGACGCCAGTTCCGGCGTCGTGCCAGAACCAGCACCGTCGCGATGATCGTCACCGCACCAAGCGTGCGGACCAACGACAACAGGCCACCGGCCAGGCCGGCGACGATGGCGTCGCGGCCCGAGCCGGTGCGGGCGGCACGCTCGGATGCCATCAGGACGGGAAACAGCGCCGCCAGGAACAGCGGTTCCGACAGCACCATCACGCTGAGGAGCACGATCGGCGTGGACACGACGAACGCGCCCACGGCGAATACCGCCGTCCACTGTCCCATTCCCAGGTTGCGCCGCGCGAAACGCCAGGCGCCGATCGCAACCAACGCCGTCAACGCGGCATTCACGAACTTGAACACCGTCACATTGGCGGGGAACGTGGGAGCCAGCTTCCAGAATCCGGCCAAAAGCAGCGGATACAGCGGCGGATAGTGCGTGGCGTTAGGCGCGTCGGGCAGGTGCAGGTAGCGGTAGCCCTGGCCGGTCGCCAGCGACTTGCCGAGGACGTAGTAGATGCCATCGTCCTGGAAGACGCCGACCGGAAACGGCTCGATCGACAGCACGACGAAGAGCGACGCCAGGACCGCCAGGATCAGGGGCATCCAGCGCTCCCGCTGTTCGTCCCCAGGCCTCATGACACCTCCCGTCATCGACCGCTCAGCCCTCGGTCCCGAAGCGCGACAGCTTCCGGTGCAGCGTGGACGGGTCGATGCCTAACGACTCGGCGGCCCGGGTCTTGTTTCCGTTCTCGGCGTTGAGCACCCAGAGGATGTAGGCGCGCTCGATCGCCTCGAGCGTGGGGTTCGGCGCCGCGCGATCGTCGACCAGGCGCGAGGTCGCCGGCGCCAGCACCCGTTCCGGCAGCGCGTCCAGGTCGATCCGCGGACCCGGCGTCATGATCCACGCCTCGGCGAGCTGTCGGACTGGGGCTCCACGATC
>CBIHMX010000084.1:0-8485 GCA_966211115.1 uncultured Gemmatimonadaceae bacterium
CTCCTGCTCTGGACGTTGGACCTTGGACTTTCGATTGTGGACTCCGAAAACCGAACCATTGCAGGAGCGGACAAAGAAACAGATCGCCTTACTTGCCCTGTTGATCGCTTCGCCTCTCGCTGCCCAGCAGAACGCGATGTCGTTCTTCATAACGAGTGCCGGACCAGGTGACGGGGCCAACCTTGGCGGACTCGCGGGCGCCGACGCGCGCTGCAAGCAGCTCGCCGACGCGTCAGGTGTCGCCGGTGCATCCGGGAAGACGTGGCACGCCTACCTGAGCGCCAAGGCGTCCGGTGGACAGCCGGCGGTGAACGCGAAGGACCGCATCGGCAACGGCCCCTGGTACAACGCCAAGGGCGTGATGGTCGCGCAGAACGTCGCCGACCTGCACAGCGACAACAACAAGCTGGGGAAGGAAAACAGCCTGACCGAAAAGGGTCTGCCGGTCAACGGTCGTGGCGACGCGCCAAACCAGCATGACATCCTCACCGGGTCGCTGATGACCGGCATGCTGGCATCCGACACGACGGACACCACCTGCAACAACTGGACGTCGAACGCCACCGGCGCCGCCTACGTCGGCCACCACGACCGGCAGGGCGGCGGAGCCAACCCGACCTCCTGGAACTCGGCCCACCTGTCCCGCGGTTGTTCGCAGGAGAATCTCGTGGGAACGGGTGGAAACGGCTATTTCTATTGTTTCGCGATAAACTGAAGAAGTGGGTGCATTGATGGGTTGACGAGTTGAATAACGACTTGATCCACCCATTAACTCATCAACAACGTGTCAACTCATCATCAACTTCCCCATGCCCGTCACATTCAAGGTCAACGGAAAGACCACCACGGTCGATGTCGCGCCCGACACGCCGTTGCTCTGGGTCTTGCGTGACACGCTCGATCTCAAGGGCACCAAGTACGGCTGTGGGATCGCGCAATGCGGCGCCTGCACCGTGCATATCGATGGCGTGGCGTCGCGCTCCTGCAACCGCCCGATCTCCGAGGTGGCGGGTGGAGACGTGGTCACCATCGAAGGCCTGTCGCCCGATGGAAATCATCCGGTGCAGCGGGCGTGGGTCGAGCTCGACGTGGCGCAGTGCGGCTACTGCCAGGCCGGCCAGATCATGTCGGCATCCTCGCTCCTGTCTCGCACTCCTCGGCCCACAGACACCGATATCGACCGCGGAATGAACGGGAATCTCTGCCGGTGCGCGACGTATCACCGCATCCGCGAGGCAATCCATCGCGCGGCGCAGATGGCGGCCGCCGACAGCAACGGTGGCCGGCGCGACGAGAACGACGCGCCGAAGTCCCTCCTTTCCACCGCCGGCGCATAGGAGCCCATGATGACGACAACACAGGTCAGCCGGCGCCAGTTCGTGCAGGTATCGGCCCTCGCAGGAGGCGGACTGCTCATTGCCGCATCGTTCGACACGGCGCGCCTCGAGGCCCTCGCACCCCAGTCCAACGGATTCGAGCCTAACGCGTACATCCGCCTGACGCCGGACGGGTTCGTCACGATCATCGCCAAGAACCCGGAGATCGGGCAGGGCGTGAAGACGATGCTGCCGATGCTCATCGCCGAGGAACTCGACGTCGACTGGAACAAGGTGCGCGTCGAACAGGGCGACCTCGATTCGACCAAGTACCAGGGGCAGAGCGCGGGCGGGAGCAACGCGACGCCGAGCAACTGGCTGCCGATGCGACGCGTCGGCGCCGCCGGTCGCGCCATGATGGTGGCCGCCGCCGCCCAGACCTGGGGCGTGCCCGAGGGAGAGCTGACCACCGCGTCAGGCGCGGTGCTGCACGCCTCCACACGCCGGCGAGCGATGTACACCGAACTGCTCGGCAAGGCGGCGACGCTTCAACCGCCGGCCCTCGATGCCGTCCAGCTCAAGGATCCAAAGGATTTCCGGATCATCGGCAAGCCGACGAAAAACGTCGATGCGCAGGCCATCGTCACCGGCAAGCCGATCTTCGGTATCGACGTCACGGTGCCGGGCATGTTGTACGCGGTCTACGAGAAATGCCCGGTGTTCGCCGGAAAGGTCGTGAACGCCAATCTCGACGAGGTAAAGGCGATGCCGGGCGTGAAGCATGCGTTCGTCATCGAGGGCACGACGAACATCGCCGGGTTGATGCCGGGCGTGGCCATCGTCGCCGATTCCTGGTGGCAGGCGAAGACGGCGCGCGAGCGGCTGCGCGTCACCTGGGACGAAGGCGAGACGGCGCAGCAGAGCAGTGACGGATACGCTCGCCAGGCGGATGCGCTGTCGAAGCAGGCGCCGCAGCGTTCGCTCCGGAAGGACGGCGACGCCGACGCGGCGCTGTCGTCGGCGGCGAAGACGGTCGACGCCTCCTACTTCTATCCCTTCCTCGCCCATGCGCCGCTCGAGCCGCAGAACACCACCGCGCACTTCCGCGACGGGAAGCTCGAGCTCTGGTCGGCGAGCCAGTCGCCCGCCAACGGCCGCCGGCTGGTCTCCCAGACGTTAGGCGTCGCCGAGGAAAGCATAACGATTCACCTGCCGCGCATGGGGGGCGGGTTCGGGCGAAGGCTGGGGAACGACTACATGGTGGAGGCCGCCGCCATCGCCATGAAGATCCCTGAGCCGGTGAAGCTGCTGTGGATGCGTGAGGATGACACCCGGCACGACCTGTATCGTCCCGCCGGGTTCCATTACCTGAAGGGCGGGGTGGACGCGGCCGGAAAGCTCGTGGCGTGGAAGAATCACTTCGTCTCGTTCGGTGAGGGGGACCGGTTCGTGCAGGCGGCCGGCCTCGGCGCCACCGAGTTCCCGGCGCGGTACATCGACAACTACGTCCTCGACTCGTCGGTCATGCCGTTAGGCGTGCCGACGGGCTTTCTCCGTGCACCGACCAGCAACGGGGTGGCCTTCGTCGTCCAGTCGTTCATCGACGAGCTGGCGCACGCGGCCGGCAAGGATCCGCTTCAGTTCCGCTACGACCTGATCTCCAACTACAAGGCGGACGCACCGGCCGCACCGTCCGGACCGCCGGGTTCCACCACGCCGGGTGGGGGTCGCCAGGGCGGTGGTCCCCAGTTCGATCACGACCGCATGCGTGGCGTGCTGGAACTGGTTGCCGAGAAATCGGGTTGGGGTCGTACGCAGTTGCCGCGCGGTTCGGCCATGGGGATCGCCATGCATTTCTCGCATCGCGGCCATTTTGCCGAAGTGGTGCAGGTGACCGTGTCGCAGGCGGGGCAGGTGAAGGTCGACAAGGTCTGGGTGGCTGGAGACATCGGCAGTCACGTCATCAACCCGATGAACGCGGAGAACCAGGTCCGCGGCTCGGTGCTCGATGGCATCGCCGAAGCGCTGACCCAGGAGATCACGATCGACAAGGGCCGAGTCGTGCAGGACAATTTCCGCAACTACCAGCTGCTACGCCTGGTCCAGGCGCCGGCGGTGGAAGTGCACTGGAGCATCAGCGACAACTCGCCGACAGGACTTGGCGAGCCGGCGTTGCCGCCAGTGATTCCCGCGTTATGCAACGCGATTTTCGCCGCCACCGGCAAGCGCGTGCGTTCGTTGCCGCTGTCGAAGCACAACCTTAGCTGGGCGTAGGTCGAGACAATCTGAAGTTGCGGTTACTGGTAGTGGTTAGTGGTTATTGGTACGGCTATCGGTACGGTTACAGCTTATCCGCGGTCGCCGTACCGCATACCAGTTCCATTAACCAATAACCAATAACCACTACCGGTCACGCAGAGCCACCCACCGCGCCTGAGGAGGCGAATATGCCAAGTGAGACGACTGTTTCACGCCGGACCTTCATGGGAGGAGTGGCGACGGCACTCGGCACAATCGGCGTAGGGTCTCCCCTCGACCTGTTCGCCCAGGGCACTCCGGCGCCGGCCCCTCGCCAGCAACGAACCGCTGACGAATACGACAACCTGGCCAAACTCGCGAACAACGAGAATCCGTACGGCCCGTCGGAGGCTGTCATCCAGGCCATGACGAAGGCGTTCAAGTACGCCAATCGTTATGGCTACCCCGATGGCGACATCGTGAACGCGATCGCGAAGCATCACGACGTGCCGACCAACCAGGTGATGATCGCCGCCGGCTCCGGCGAAATCCTGGATGTGTGCTGTACGGCGCTGCTGCAGGATGGCCGCAAGATCGTGGGATCGGATCCCTCGTACGAAATCCTGTATTCGAACGCGAACAACCTGAAAGCCGAGACGATCCGGATTCCGCTGCTGGCGGATTATCGCCAGGACATTCCGGCCATGATTCGCGCGACGAGGAAGAATCATCGGGACGTCGGGTTCGTGTACCTCTGCAACCCGAACAACCCGACCGGCCGCATCGTCACGAGGACCGAGGTGAAGGAACTGCTGGACGGCATCCCCGAAGACGTGCCGGTGCTGATCGATGAAGCGTACCACCATTTCGTCGAGGATCCGGCGTACGAGACGTCGATGCACTACGTGAAGGAAGGGCGGCCGGTAATCGTGGCGCGCACCTTCTCCAAGATCGCGGGACTGGCCGGCATGCGGCTCGGGTATGCGGTGGCCACGCGCGACCGGCTCGCGGAGCTGCGTCCCTATGCGACGGGCAGCGTCAACGCTTGCGTGCGCTGGGGCGGCGCCGCGGCGCTGGCCGACAAGGCGAACGAGGACAAGGTCCGCCGCGTCACGCTCGAGCTCCGCAAGCAGACGATCGCCGATCTCAAGACCCTGGGTTACGACAGCATCCCGTCGGAAACCAACTTCTTCATGGTGCACCTCAAGCGCCCGGTGCAGCCGGTGATCGACGAGTTCCGGAAGAAGGGCGTGCTGGTGGGTCGGCCGTTTCCTCCGTTGACCCAGTCGCTTCGCGTTTCGATAGGCACGCCTGACGAGATGTCGCGCTTCATGGTGGCGTTCAAGGCGATCATGGGCGCAACGAAGACGACGAACGGGTAGGACGACAGCGGGAGAACCAGCGTGCCGGACCGCCAGGCGCTCGTGACGGACTCGAACCGGCTCGAGCGCCTTCGGCGTTATGCGGCGTTTCTCGACGATGGAATACGTGTGCCGGGGACGAAATTCCGATTCGGATTCGATCCCGTACTGGGACTGGTTCCCGGGCTTGGCGATGCGATCGGGGCTGCGCTGTCCGTAGCAATAGTCTGGGAAGCCGTGCGGCAGGGCGTGCCGCGAGCCACGCTGCTCAGGATGGCATTCAACGTGGCGATGGACGCCGGGCTTGGCTCGGTTCCAGTCATTGGCGACATCTTCGATGCGCTGTGGAAGGCCAATCGGTCCAATCTCGAACTTCTGGATCGGAGCCTTGGACTCGAAAGACAGCGACCTGCCGGGCGTGCAGGCGTTGTCCTGCTGCTGGTCGGGCTCCTGGTCGTCTGCCTGGCGATCGCTGTCGGCGTCGGTTGGCTCGGACTTCGACTGCTGTCCTGGCTCACCAGCTGACGATTCATCCCACAGGATGCGCTGCCCCATCGAGGGCGGTCGCAACGCCAGCCCTCCAGTTCGTCCCTAACGACTTTGGTTTCGCTGCGTGGCGCGACAGAATCGGGTTCACGTGTCCATGCGTCGAACGCGACATCGCACACCTACGGAGGAACCAGATGCGGTCATTTCTGTTCGCCATCCTTGTGTTTACCATCCCGGCCAGTGCCCAGACCGTCGCCGGACCGACCGATCGTGGCAGCCTGATCATCGACGGCTCCGCATCGGTCAGCCGCTCCGAGACCGAAGGACAGTCATCGACCAATATCAGTGTCCAGCCAGGCCTGCTGCGCTTCATTTCAAACGGCTTCGCGATCGGCGGTCGACTGGGACTCGGGTATTCCGACCATGAGACTGGAAGCAGTTCCAGTTGGCGCGTTGGACCGTCCGCGCGCCTCTACTTCGGGTCGTCGCCGCAGACACTCAAGTACATTGGCGCGTCAGTGCTGTTTGGTTCGGCGAGCGCCAGTTCCGACGGTCCAGCTTCATCCGAGTCAGATGCCTCCATCTGGGGCGTGGAGGGCGTTGCGGGCCTGACGTACATGGTATCGCGGCAGGTCGGCATCAGCGGCGAAGTGTTTGCCGCCCGGCAGGAGAATACCTTCGAGTTGGTGGCTTCGCCAAAAGTCACGACGACATCAACCGACTACGGAATTCGTTTCGGACTGGCGGTGTTTGTGTTCTGAGCGCTGGTTATCGGGATCTGCATCCAGTATCCAGAAACGAAGAGGGCCGCCGAATCCCGGCGGCCCTCTTTGCCCTGGCAGCGTGTCACGCCAACTGCTGGCGGTCAGTTCCGACCGTTGCCGCCACCTGGCATTGCGGGAAGCGTCAGCGCGGTGAGGCCGGTGTTGCCACCGGCGCCGTAGGCGAAGACGATGTACTGCTTCCCCTTGTGCATGAACGTCATGGGAACGGCGGAATTGACCTGCGGAATGCGTACCGAAGCCACTTCCTTGCCGGTCGCCTTGTCGATCGCGTAAAGCGACGGTGGGTTCGCCGGTTGCTGAGCGGCGCCACCCCCGCCACCGCCGCGACGACCGCCGGCGCCACCAGAACGACCGGTGCCGAAGATCATCAGCGTCTTCGTGTTGATGACCTGCGCCTGGCCACCGATGGCCGGCACACGCGGCAGCGTCACGCCGGCGAACATCGGGCTGCTGGTCGTCTGTTCGCGCCATGCATTGCCGTTAGGTATCCACCACTTCTTGTCGCCGGTGTTCATGTCGTAGCCGGTGACGCCACCCATCTCCTTCGGTTTCAGGATCGAGATCCCGCCGATGTTGTTCACCGCGACGCTTCGACCGGATGCGACCGGCTGCTTCACATAGCCCTCTGGCGCCGGCAGGGCACCGATCAATCCACAATTGTCTCGCGGTGAGCTGTAGCGGAATTCGGAGCACGGATCCTTCTGCAGTGTAATGGTCCCGAGTCCGCTCTGCCCGCCAACGAACAGCATGCCGGTCTCGGGATCGTGCGCCGCACCGCCGTCAATGTTCACGCCACCGCTCGCGCCCGGAGCATACCAGGCGCATTTCAGGCCGCCCGACACGGAACCGTCGGACAACGCCGCCGGGATGAAATACGGTCCCATGCGGCACTGCTTTGCCAGCTTGAGCGCCGAGTCCTTGATGGCGGGGGTGTAGTCGATCAGGTCACTCTCGAGCAGCCCCTGGTGCGCGTACGGCGCGGGACGCGACGGAATGGGCTGCGTGGGCCAGGTCTTTTCGCCGGGCACGTCACTCTGGAGCACCGGTGTTTCCGGCATCGGCCAGATCGGTTCGCCCGTCACGCGATCGAATGCGTAGACCCAGCCCTGCTTCGTTGTCTGGGCGACGACCTTGCGAACCTGGCCGTTGACCCGAACGTCCATGAGGTTCGGCGCCATCGGTGTGTCGTAGTCCCAGATGTCGTGGTGCACCATCTGGAAGTGCCACTTCCGCGCTCCCGTCTTTACATCGAGTGCGACGATCGAGTTGCCATACAGGTTGGCACCCGGGCGGTGACCGCCGTATTCGTCCATGAGCGGCATGCCGACCGGGATGTACACGATGCCTAACTCGGGATCGGCGGAATACGTGGCCCAGGCGTCGTTCTTGCCGACGCCCTCGGTGCCGATCTTCGACCCTCTCTCCCACGTGTCCGCGCCAAATTCTCCGGGCTGCGGGACGAGGTTGAACTTCCAGAGCTGCTTGCCCGTCCGGACGTCGAATCCGCGAATGAAGCCCGGGATGTTGCGGACGCGGATCGGGTAGTAGCCGTGGATCGACGAATTCCCGACCACGATCACGTCGTTGACGACGATCGCCGGCGAGCTCGCGGCAATCTGTCCATAAGACGGATCGATGCCGACGGTCCCGTCAGCGCCAATCTTCTTGACCGGATCCCAGGTCTCACCCGGTCGCGCCTTGCGAGCCGGTGCAGCGTCCGAGATGACGAGCGAACCGGAGTCGTCGACCGCCAGCGGAACCAGCGGCATGCCCAGGCCGTCCATCAGGTCGACGACGCCGTTCGTTCCGAACTTCGGATCGGGGATCCCGGTTTTCGCGTCGAGCGACGCCAGGTGATACCCGGGCGTCACGACGATCACGCGCTCGTCGTTGCCGTTCTGCCAGTAGGCGAGTCCACGTCCCGCGAACTGGCGGGGCGCCTTCTGCCAGCGAATGCCCTCGTTGAGCCGCCACATCCAGAGCGTCTCACCCGATTCGGGATCGATGGCCGCCGCGACCCGGCGGGTGGTCGCCACCGTGAAGATGCGCCCATTGGCAAACAGCGGGGTGGTCCGATAGTACTCGTCAGCGCCTAACGGGCTGGCACTCCATTGCCAGGCCACCTCGAGCGAACCGAAGTTCGACGCGTTGATCTGGTCGAGCGGCGAATACCGCGTGCTCCAGGCGTCGGCGCCCCAGTACCGCCACTCGCCCGGTACGTTGCCTCGAACTCTGGCCGAGCCCTGCACCGCATTCGTCTGGCTTGCGGTCGCGACGATCGCCATCGCGGCGATCG
>CBIHMX010000085.1:0-8462 GCA_966211115.1 uncultured Gemmatimonadaceae bacterium
GGTGCCGACGATTTCGAGGTGCTCTTTCGCCGTTCAGTCGAGATGCTTCGCGCCCCGGAGTCGAGCCGGATCCTGTTCGATCGGTCACCGGCGGATTAACTGGCATATCGCACCGTGCTCGACCCCGCAGCCAACCTCTCAGACTCGGTCGCCGACACCGCAGTGGCGCTGAGTACCCTCGATCTGGTTGTCCTGGTGCCTATCGAAGTCCCTGATCGCGTACCCACTTCGGAATACCACGGACTTCGCCGCCGGGTCGATGGCATTCTTCACGAGATGTTCGTCGAGCAGAACTGGGGATTCCAGGTCCCCGTCGTCGTCGTTCACGGGACGCCGAGCGAGCGCGTTGACCAGGTATTAATCCGCGCGCAACGCAACCACCGGATCGACTCGTGAGGCGCGCCGAGCCGGGACGTAGCTCGCGAGTAGCGCGATCGCAACCATCAGGACGGACATCCCGGCGAACGCGGTCACATCCAGCCGATCCACGTTGAACAACAACGCCTTGATGTACGTGGTGAGGACGATCGCAGCCAACGCTCCCGCCGCCACGCCAATGAGCGCAATCCGTCCGCCCTGCCAGACGAACATCCAGCGCACACGCTTCGCCTCGGCACCCATCGCCATACGGACGCCGATCTCCTGCGACCGCCGCGACACGCCGTACGAAAGGACACCGTACAATCCCACCGCGGCCAGGACCAGCGCGAGCACCGCCGCCACGGTCACCATGAGCATGGTGAACGAAAGGCCGGCCATGGAATTGGCCGCCAGCCGTTTCATGGTGAAGATCCGGTACATCGGAGATTCCGGTATGACCTCGCGGATGACAGCCCGCACCTCCGGCGCGAGCTGCTCGGCGCGACTCGACCTGACGACGTACGCCGGCGATAGCGACACACCCGGCAGGTAGACCATCGGCTCCGGCGATTCGCGGCGAAGATCATCCAGCAGCACATCCTCGACCACACCAACGACGGTGAACCAGATGTCACCGGTGGCCTCGGCCGGACGAATCTGCTGGTTGACAGGATTTTCTCCCGGATACAACAACTCGGCGGCTGACTTGCTGATGATCACGCTCCGTACTCCGCCTTCTTCTTCAGCCCGCGTCAGGTAGCGACCGTTAACGAGCTCGATTCCCATCGTCTGGAAGTACGCACCTCCCGCCGCCGCGACACGCACGCGCGGCGCTTCCGTACCATTGGCGAGCAGCCTCGGCGTGGTGATGTTCTCATCGCCCGCTCCCTCATCCAGCGGGAGCGTCGTGACGAAGCCGACCGACTCGACTCCGGGCAGCCCTCCGAGCCGGTCCATGAACGCGTACTGGAACGCGGAGATCGCCGCCCGGTTGTTGAGTTCCTCGCGTCGCGGCGCGATCTGGAAAGTGAAAATGTCCTCGGTGTCGTAGCCCGCGTCGACGGTGCTGAGTTGTCCGGGACTGCGGATGAGGAGCGCTGATCCCACCAATAGCACCAGGGCCGACGCCGTCTGCACGACCACCAGCGCATCGCGGGTCAAACTGCGGCCCACGACTCCTCGCCCGGCTTCCTGCAGGCTGCTCAGGCGCGGGTCCGACGCACGCAGTGCGGGCAGCAATCCGAACGCGAGCGCGGCAACGATCGAAACGGCCGCCGTGAACAGTAGCGTTGTGACATCGAGTCCGGCCGTGGCAAGTCCGGGAATCGGTGCGCTGCCGAAGCCACCGGCAATCGCATCGGGCGCCGCCCGAACGAGCAGTGGAACACCGGCCCACGCGAGCAACGCGCCCGCGACCGCTCCAGCGCCCGCGAGAACCAGCGCTTCGGTCACTTGCGAGCGCACCAGGTCACCCCGTCTCGCTCCCAGTGCTCGACGCACGGCCAGGTCACGCCTCCTGTTCTCGGCTCGAACGGTGAACAGGTTGGCCACGTTCGCGCACGCGACGAGGAAGACGATGCCGACGGCCCCAAAGAGAATCCAGAGAGGCGTTGAAATGTCGCCGACCAGGTGTTCCCGCATCGTCGTCACCACCGGCCGATGGCTTTGCATGATGCGCGCGTACGACGCCGGACCGCCCAGCCGTTCCTGCACGCGACGCGCCAACGGTTGGAGCTGCGCCACCAGTCCTTCCCGGGTCATTCCCGGCGTCATGCGCCCTATGACGTCGAGTCCGAATCCGCCGGGCGTGACCGCCGCGGCGCGCAGCGTGAGCGGAACCCAGAACGCGACCCGCTCATCCGGGAAGCGGAAGTCGGGCTTCATGATGCCGATGACGGTGCGCGTCGCGTTCGCGAAGGAGTAACTCTTGCCGATGATCGTTGAATCGGAACCGAACCACGTCTGCCAGAGCCAATGGCTGATGACGACCACGTCGCTGCCGTCATCCGCGTTAGGTAGGCGCCCGCGCAGGGGCTGGGCGCCGAGGGTCGTGAAGAAGGACGGCGTCGCCTGCGTCAGGAAGAGCTGGTCGACCTGGTCATTGGCGCGAGTCGTGGACGAACCAGTGCCATAGACGCCGAGGTCCTCGAGCCCGGGGACGCTTTCGTGGTACTCGAAATACAGCTCGTCCGGGACGCCGAAAACGTCTGGCTGGTCGGTGCCCGGTGCGGTGCTGGCGATATGGACGAGCCGGTCAGCGGCCGGGAATGGCAACGGCCGGAGGAGGACGACGTTCACGATACTGAAAATCGCTGCGCTGGCTCCTATGACGAGTGCGAGCGTACCCGCGACGATGAGCGTGAAGCCCGGTGCGCGGGCGAGGCTGCGTGCGGCGTGGGAGAAGTCCCGGGTCCACCGTTCCCGTGTTGCCTTCACTGTTGCCTCCTGGCGCGTAGCGGCTGCCGTACTCCGTCGGTGTGCAGGACTACGGGTCGGCCTACGGCAGGTTTCGGCCGCGAACCAGGCGCTGGTGGTCGACGTCGAATGCGCGGTGGATAAATTCGGCCGCTGGCTGTAACTCAGTGAACGCCGTCAACCAGTCTGAACATGGCTCGTTCTGCCCGTCCCGTTTCCACGTACGGCCTGACCCACCTGGCCCTGTCGGTCGAGGACCCGTCGCGCGCTCTCGGCTTCTATCGTCGCGTCTTTGGCATGCGAGTCGTGTACCGGTCGCGCGATTTCATCCAGGCCCAAACGCCAGGCGCTCGTGATGTGCTCGTGCTGGAACGCGGCGCTCAGAAGAAGGGAAACAGCGGTGGAATCGCGCATTTTGGCTTCCGCCTCACTGACCCGGCGGATATCGATGCCGCCGTTGCGGCCGTCCGCACTGCTGGAGGAATCCTCGTGGAGCAAGGGGAATTCGTTCCAGGCGAGCCGTACGCATTCGTTCGGGACATCGATGGATACCTCCTGGAGATCTGGTACGAACTTCCGACGGCAGTTGATCCCCGACCTGCGCGCCGCACTCCGCCCGAATCACGCCGGCGGCGAACTCCGGAGCGTAAGGCACCACGCAAGCCGGCATGAGTTCCCTTCGTTCGCAGTGTGGATATGTGCACTGGTTCCTTCGGTGAGCGACCTGATGGCGAACGCGGATTCCCGCATCACGATTCACATGGCGGCGAGCCTCGATGGCTTCATCGCCCGGCAGGATGGCCGCGTCGATTGGCTCGAGACGACTGACGAATTCCTGGACGGGGACACCATGGATCCGGCGTTCGTCCAGGCATTCCTCGCGACGATCGACTGCTATGTCATGGGATCGCGAACGTACGAGACCGCGATGCGCTTCGACGCGAAGGGACTGGGGTGGGCGTATGGCGACAAACCGACCTTCGTGCTCACCAGCCGGCAACTCCCACGTATCCGGGATACCGTCGAGTTCCATTCGGGCGATCTCGAGCAGTTCGTGAATGCGCGCCTGCGACCCCGGTTCCGGAACATCTGGTTCGTTGGCGGCGGTGTCGTTGCCGCAGACTGCGTTCGGCTCGGCCTGGCCGACGAACTCCGGTATTCCATCCTGCCGATCCTGATCGGAAACGGGATCTCCTTCTTCGAGAAGCTCGACCGGGACGTCGCTCTCCATCTTGTCGAGGTAAAACCGTACCGGAACGGCATGGTTGAACTCCGTTACGAGCTACCGTGAGATCGTGCGCCGTGAGAAACGACGCTCGACAGGTCATCGAGCTGAAGAGCGAGCGTCATGCGACGCAGGTCGCACCCGATCAATTCGCGTTCATTCGCGGAAACTCGCTTCTCAAGCCTTTGACCTGCCGCGCAACTCCGCCGCAAATCCGGCGCACATCCGCTGCCGATGGGCCATACCCTACTTCGATCAAGTGGGGGACGAAGAGGTCGACCGGCTCTTCAACCGGGAGAAGTGTGACCTCCTGCTGGGACGCAAGACCTATGAGATCTTCGCGGCGTACTGGCCGTATTACGACGAGAGCGCAGAGTATGGCAGCATTGCCACGCTGTTCAACTCGATCACGAAGTACGTGGTTTCGCGCTCGGGCGAAGTCGACACGTCATGGAAAGGTTCGGTGCTGCTGCGCGATATCACCGAGGTGAAGCGTCTGCGCGAAGAGAACGGTCCCAACTTGGTCACGCAGGGCAGCACCGAACTCGTGCACGCATTGCTGGAGAATGACCTCGTCGACGTGATGAACACCCTCACCGTGCCGATCGTGCTCGGCGGCGGGAAGAAGCTGTTCGCCGATGGCTCGGCGCCACACAGCTACAGGTTGACGCGATCGCGATCGTCAGGCACGGGCATAATTGTCGCACACTACGAACGCGACGGCGAAATCAGGATCGGTGACACCGCGAGCGAGCAACCAAGTGAGGCTGAACGCGCGCGACAGGAACGCATGAAACGCGAGGGCTGAGTGCGTCCACGTCCGGTGCCGCATGAATCCAATCGCGCGTCTTCATTCCTCCCTGACGAATTGCACCTCACCCTCGATGCGCACCTTGTTCGCCACGAGCATACCGCCGGTTTCGATCACCTGATTCCACTTGAGCCCCCACTCCCGGCGGTCGATGTCCGTACGGAACGCAAATCCGGCACGAGTTTTCCCCCATGGGTCAACGCCCCTTCCCTCGTACTCGCAATCGAGCGCCACTTCCATTGGCGTATCCCGGATCACCAGTTCACCCACGACGCGAAAACGATCTCCCTCGGTCTTCGGCGGCGTACCATCGATGCGCGTCATGCGGAACGTGATCTCCGGAAACTTCTCTGCGTCGAAGAAGTCCGGTGAGCGAAGGTGACCGTCGCGGTCAGCGACACCCGTGTCGACGCTGTTCACGTCGATGGTCGCCTCGACGCCCGCTTCGTCCGGATGATCGCGATCGCCGGTGAGCGTTGCGGCAATATTCTTGAAGCGGCCTCGCACGGTGGTCATCATCATGTGCTTCACCGCGAACTCGACGCTCGAATGAGCGGGGTCCAGCTGCCACGTGACAACGCCGGTTTGCGGAGCGGTCGTGCTTGGCATGACGCCTCCTGCGGATGGGAATTCAATCGACTCGATCTGATGATGCGCGACTTCGCCGGCCACTACAAGCAGCAGTGCGACGCTACGGTCAGTCGTGCTCGGCAGAAACATTCATCGAGCCATTCAATCATCTGGACCACTTCATGCGCCCCCTTCGCTATTCCATCAACGTCACGCTGGATGGGTGTTACGATCATCGGGTCGGCATCGCGGACGACGACTTGCATCGTCACGCGCAGAAGCAAATTGAACAGGCCGATGCCATCGTGTTGGTCGAGTGACACGCACATCGAGCGCTACTGGTGCCGGACGATCACGAGCGACGAACTGATGAAGCGGTCCTGACCTGTTGCCGTGCCTAACGCGGCATCGCTCGGTGTACGGTGCTTCTCGGCGAACGGTGCGGCAGCACTTCGCCGGTTTCAGACGGTACTTCCAGCGCGTCGTGGTCGGTGAATCGTCCGGTAGCCGGCGTTTCAGTCGCGGAAGGAAAGGCCTCGGACTCGGCTCGTCGAGCCATCATGAGCGTTCCCGCGGCTGACGCGGCGCCGAGCAGGGCGACGGGACCCATGAGCGACGTCGTGACCTGCCAGACCGTGTAGGGCGCGTTGATGCTCGCCAGGCCTGACGCGACCATCGCCGCCGGGAAGAGACTGGCGACGACTCCGCCCGCGGCGCCGAGCGCGGTGAATCCGGGGAGCGACAGCTCGGAAAACTTCCGGCGTCGCCCGATGATGCCCAGCAGCGTCGAGAAAGCCATGCCACTGGCGAAGGCCGGCAAGCCTAACGCGGCGGGCCAGATGTCGACCATCCGCCCGACCGGATTCGGCCAGATGTTGTGGACCAGCTCGATCCCCATGCCGACCATGAACCATCCGGCTCCCCAGATGAGGCTCATCCGGAACGCGCCACGAAGGATCTTTCGCCAGTTCGTCATGGGCCCCCGGGGGTGCACTAAAGCCATAGGCATGACTGAGGTCGGTACTTTATACTACAAAGTACTCTCCAGTTCTCGCCGCGACAAGAGCACGATCGAAGTCACTGAAGGTGCCAGATCGCGATGCGCGGCGTGCCGTCCTCCGACTCGACATCAGCAACGAACCAGCGGCCGGCGATGGAGAACGTGCCCACCGCCCCAGGCACCGTCACTTCACCGAGATACCGGCCGTCGGGCGCGAAGAGATCGAATACGGTCGAGGACTGGTTGCCGCGCATCGTTCTCGTCCACAGCCGGCCGCTATCGTCGAAGCGCAACCCATTGATGGCGACGTGCGGCTTGAGGTTATCCGCGGCAGATGACAGGAGCGGTCCCGAGCTGCCTGACCGTCCGCGTTCCGCGCCGAGCTTCTCACGCACGGCCGAGCGCCGGCGATCTCTCGCGGCGATCTCTTCTGGCGTCATCCGCACGCGGGCGATGTCACGCCGGATTTCGCCGGCCACCTGACCATCGGGCGAGATCAGCACGATCACGTACTCGTCAGGATCTCTCATCACGGCAATCCGGCCGGCGGGATCGACCGCAATCGAAGGATTCGTCAGTCGCGTCGACGGCGATGTTGACGGAGGCACGGTTCCGATCGTGGCGCCGGAGTCGGTCATCCCCAATCGGTGCAGCGTGAACGTTCCACGGAAATCATCGACCAGCACGACCATCTCACCAGTGCGCGCCCTGGCACCCACCGCGGTCGCAAATCCCCTGGCTGGAATGCTGCCGACCAGGCTCCCCTCCCGGTCCAGTCTCGTTATGCGGCGCAACGACATGTCGACGACCTGGATGCCGGCCGGGCCGATAGCGGCGCTGATCGGGATGCCGAATTCACCGGGTCCCTTGCCGGCCCGACCGGCGGTCCATGACACCTTCCCCGAGCGATCGAACAGGCGCAACATCGGGGCATCTCCGGCAATGACGAGACCATCGCCAGAGTCCGTAACCGCAAGGTGGGTTATGCTCGAGAACTGTGCCGCGGTAGCACAGTCGCTGCACCCGATCTCGCCCACTTTGACAAGGGTGGGGAGTTGGGCGGCGGCCGGAGTGGTCACGACCAGGGCGGCGATCTGGAGGAGTCGGGTCACGGTAGGCATGGTTTGCCCATTCGACACATCCGCGCCGTGCATGGTTCGACGCGGGTCGCGGCGCGCGGCGAACGTCATGGCCCAGTTTGGTCCCGGTCCGGCAGCATTTTTGTCCATACTTGCTCAGTCAACAGGAGGAGCAGGATGGGTATCGCGAAGTTTGTCGGATCGGGACGCGCGACGTCCGCATGGACAGAGGCCCTGGGCGGCTTCAGCGTCATTCACGGAATCGACTTCACGGAGCCGTTTCCGAAGCACGTGCACGCGCGGCTGGTGATCGGGGCGATCGAACGCGGAAGCTTCCGCATGATCGTCGGCCAGAACACGTACGACTCACCGGCGGGTACAGTGATCGCGATCAATGCGTTCCGTGTCCACGCCGAGGAGTGGCACAACGGCAGTTTCCGCGCCCTCTACTTTTCGCCGGACAACCTGCGGGCAGCCGGCCTGACGATGCCCGGCGGACAGGAACCATGGTTTGACGACCCGGTCCTCCGTAACCCGGCGCTGGCGGAGCGCGTGCGTGAAGTCAACGAAGCGGTCGTCGATGGTCTGCCGGCGTCGGTGATCGAGGCGATGGCGTCGCGACTCCTTCGCGACGTTGGCGCGTCTCCCCAGGCTGGCGCTCCGGAGCCGTTGCCAACGCCGGTGGCGGCGGCACGTGACCGAATCCACGCCAACCTGTCGGCACCGCCAACGATGTTCGACCTGGGCGAAGCGGTGCAACGGAGTCCCTATCACCTGATCCGCCTGTTCAAGCGCGAGATCGGCCTGCCGCCGCACGCGTACTTCGACCAGGTCCGCAACGCCCACGCCAAGGAAAAACTCAAGCAGGGCCAGAAGCTGTCGCTGACCGCCTATGAACTCGGCTTCTGCGACCAGAGTCACTTCACGCGCGCGTTCAAGCGATCGTCGCGCGTCACGCCTGGCCAATACCTGCAGATGGCGCTCGACGGACCGGGCTTCAGG
>CBIHMX010000086.1:0-8435 GCA_966211115.1 uncultured Gemmatimonadaceae bacterium
GGATGCGTTTGCCGTCCTGTTCTTCGTGTCGGTGGGCATGCTGTTCGACCCGATGGTGCTGGTCCGGCAGCCGTTCCACATCCTGGCGGTGATCCTGATCGTCATGGTCGGCAAGTCGCTGGCGGCGTTTGCAATCATGATCCTGTTCCGGAAACCGGTGACCACCGCGCTGCTGATCTCGGCCAGCCTGGCGCAGATCGGCGAGTTCTCCTTCATCCTCGCGGGGCTGGGCCTGACACTCGGCCTGCTGCCCCCGGAAGCGAACAGCCTGATCCTGGCCGGCGCCCTGCTCACGATTACGCTCAACCCGATGACGTTCAGCTTCGTGACGCCGATCGAGCGCTGGCTACAGGCACGACCGAAACTCATGGCCCGGCTCGAGCCGTCCACGACCGAAGTGATGGCGTTGACACAACAGTACGCGACACAGGCGACGCGCGACCATGTCGTGCTGATCGGCTTCGGACGCGTCGGGCGGCGGATCGGGTACGCGCTCGAGCGTGCGGGCATCACGTACGTCGCAGTGGACCGCAACCAGAATACGGTGGAGGCGCTCCGCAAGCGCGGCATCACCGCGATCTTCGGTGACGCGGCCAGGCCCGGCATCCTGAATCACGTGGGACTGGACAAGGCTCGACTCGTGGTCATCGCATCACCCGACCCGTATCACGCACGCGCCATCGTCGAAGTGGCGAAGAAGATCAATCCCAACGTGGAGATCGCGGCGCGTACACACAGCGAGGCGGGCCAGAAATTCATGGAGCAACTCGGCGTCGAGCGTGTCTTCATGGGAGAGCGCGAACTGGCGCTCAGCATGGCGCACCACAGCCTGATGCGCATGGGACGCACGGACGATGAGGCCGACGCCACGGTCGACGAAATGCGGCGTCACACCGCCCTGGGAATGCGGATCCCCGTCTAGCGGGGATCGGCCCTCACCGGCTCGTCGCCCATCAATACCGCCATGATCGCCTTCTGGATATGGAGGCGGTTCTCGGCTTCATCCCACACGCGACTCTGTGGCCCATCGATTACGTCGGCGGTCACTTCCTCACCGCGATGAGCCGGCAGGCAGTGGAGGAAAATTGCGCCGGTCGCCGCTCGCTGCATGAGCGACCCGTCGACGCGATACTCGCGGAAGGCTGCGGCTCGCTGATCGTGTTCCTCTTCCTGGCCCATCGATGCCCAGACGTCGGTGTTCACGACATCCGCGCCCGCGACTGCCTCACGAGGATCGCGCACGAGCCTGACATCGGCGTCTCGCTGCGCGCGCGCGAGCAACGAGGGGTCGGGATCATACCCTTCGGGACAGGCGAGCCGGAGCGAAAAACCCAGCTGCCGGGCCGCGTCGATCCACGAGTTGGCCATGTTGTTTCCGTCGCCCACCCAGGCAACGACCTTGCCCTGATGACCGCCGAGGTGCTGGCGCATCGTGAGCACATCGGCGAGCACCTGACACGGATGATGCAGGTCCGTGAGCCCGTTGATCACGGGCACCGTGGCGACGGCGGCCATGGCGGTGACGTCCTGGTGCGAAAAGGTCCGGATCATGATGCCCTGGACGTAGCGCGAGAGGACGCGCGCGGTGTCCTCGATCGGCTCGCCGCGGCCGAGTTGTGCGTCGCGGGGCGAGAGAAAAATCGCGTGTCCGCCGAGCTGGTAGCAGCCGACCTCGAAGGAGACCCGGGTCCGGGTCGATGACTTGAGGAAGACCATCGCCAGCGCCTTCCCCTTCAGCGGGCGGCCTGCATAACGACCGGCGCGCATGGACTCCGCGAGCGCGAGCAGGGTTTCGAGCTCGGCCCGGGTGAAGTCGGGGATGGTGAGAAAGTGGCGCATTCAACAGAAGTGCAGAGTTGAAAAGTTCAAAGTCCAAAGGCATCGCATTCCATTTGCCTTTGGACCCTGGACTCCGGTCTTCGTCGTTCCTAGAGAATGTACTTGCGCAAGTCTTCGTCTTCGAGGATGGCCTTGAGCCGATCCTGGACCAGGGCGCGGTTCACCGTCACCTTCTCGATCGACTTGTCAGGCAGCGTGTAGAGGACGTCCTCGAGCAGCGTGGTCATGACGGTGTGCAGCCGGCGGGCGCCGATGTTTTCCATGCGCTGGTTGGCGATGGCGGCGATGTGCGCGATTTCGGCGACGCCGTCCTGCGTGAACTGGAGTGCGGCCGCCTCGGCCTCGACCAAAGCGGCGTACTGCTTGGTGAGCGCGTTCTCCGGTTCGGTCATGATCCGGACGAAGTCCTCCTCGGTGAGCGGCTTGAGCTCGACGCGAATCGGGAAGCGGCCCTGCATTTCCGGAATCAGGTCGCTCGGCTTGGATACGTGGAATGCACCGGCAGCGATGAACAGCACGTGATCGGTCTTCACCATGCCGTGTTTCGTCTGGACGTTCGAGCCCTCGACGATCGGCAGCAGGTCGCGCTGGACCCCTTCCCGGGATACGTCGGGCCCCGAGCCTTCCGATCGGGCGCCGGCGATCTTGTCGATCTCGTCGAGAAAGATGATGCCTAACCGTTCGACGCGTTCGAGCGCGTCACCGGTCACGTCATCGTGGTCGATGAGCTTGTCGAATTCCTGCTCGAGCAGGATGCGCCGGGCCTCGGTCACCTTCACCGTGCGCTTCTTGCTCCGCTTCGGGAGCATGTCGCGCAGCATGTCGGTGAAGTTCTCCATGCCTTCGGGCGCGCCCTGGGGCGTCATCACGTCGAACATGTGAGACGCGGTCTGCGTGACCTCGATCTCCACTTCCCGCTGCTCGAGCTGGCCGTCACGCAGGAGCTGGCGAAGCTTGTCGCGCGTGCGCTGGTAGCGCTCGCGCGCGGCATCGGCGTCACGGTCCTGCTGGATGTCGCCGGTCGGGGAAACGACAAACACACCACCGCTCGATGGCGTCGCCACCGGTTCGGTCGCAGGCTGGCCCTGAACGGCGGGCTTCACATCGGCTGGCACCGGCAACAGCAGGTCGAGCAGGCGATCCTCGACTCGCTCCTGGGCCAGGTCCTCGACCTCGGTCTCGCGCTCGGTGCGCACCATGTCGATGGCGCTTTCGACCAGGTCGCGGACCATGCCCTCGACGTCGCGCCCCACGTACCCGACTTCGGTAAACTTGGACGCCTCGACCTTCACGAACGGAGCTCCGGCCAGCCGGGCCAGCCGCCGCGCGATCTCGGTCTTCCCGACACCGGTGGGTCCGATCAGGATGATGTTGTTAGGCGAGATCTCGTCGCGGATGGATTCCGGTGCGCGTTGCCGCCGCCAGCGATTGCGCAGCGCGATCGCCACCGCCTTCTTGGCGTCGTTCTGGCCGACGATGTAGCGATCCAGCTCGGCGACGATCTGGCGGGGAGTGAGATCCGCTAACCTGGCGAGAGCCTGTTCAGTACGGTTGGTTGCCATTGGACAGCGGACGTGAGTCGTGAGACGTGAGAGAGCCCGACGGACAATCAGGATAGATCAGGATTCCCGTTCTCACGCCTCGAGAATCGTTATGCGGTCATTCGAGTAAATGCAGATCTCGCCGGCGATCTCGAGCGAACGACGGACGATTTCCGCCGGCGACAACGGTGTGCTGGCCAGGAGGGCTCGTGCCGCGGATAGCGCGTACGGACCACCGGAACCGATCGCGAGGACGCCATCATCGGGTTCGATGATGTCGCCCGTGCCGGAAAGAATGAAGCTGCTCTCCTTGTCGGTGACGGCCAGCAGCGCCTCGAGGCGGCGCAGGACCCGATCGCTCCGCCAGTCCTTGGCGAGTTCCACGGCGGCGCGACGCAAGTTGTCGGGGTACCGTTCGATCTTTTCCTCGAATTTCTGGAACAAGGTCAGGCCGTCGGCAGCGCTCCCGGCAAATCCGGCGAGGAGTCGGCCATTGGCCAGCGTGCGCACTTTCTGTGCGGTGGCCTTCATGACCGTTTCGCCCACGGTAACCTGACCGTCGCCGCCGAGCGCGACCTTGCCATCGCGGCGTACCGAGAGGATGGTGGTGCTTCGAATTCTGCGTGAATCGTTCATGGGGACGGCGAAGATAGCGTTTCTAGAACCAAAGTCCAAAGTTCAAGTTAAGGGTCGGTCGGGTGAGGGGGATGGTTCAGAAGCCGTGACGGATTGGCGCGGTGGGTCAACGGCTGGAGGACCGAGTTGCCGCGGATTGAGCGAATTGACGCGGATCTCGTTTCTGCCGACGAGCTGACGGCCACCGCTTGCCCCGGAAAGCCCTTCGCCTGTGACTGGATGTTACTACGCGCGAGGGTGGGACTTCTTGTAGACCTCTCGCAAGCGTTCCACGCTCGTGTGCGTGTAAATCTGGGTTGTCGAGATCGAGGCGTGGCCGAGCAGTTCCTGGACGGCACGGAGGTCGGCGCCGGCGTCCAGGAGGTGGGTGGCGAAGGAGTGGCGGAGCGAGTGCGTGGACAGGCCCGTGCTTTCGTCGAGCTGTTCGAGAAATCCGGTCACAACGTCCTGGATGGCGCGCACCGACAGGCGCTTCCCGCGTGGTGACAGGAACCAGGCGACCTTGTCCGCCTTCGCGCCAAGCCTGTGGGTCAGCTCGTCGCGCTTCGATTCGTAATTCCGCAGCGCGAGGGAAGCCTTGTTACCGACGGGAATGATCCGTTCCTTCCGGCCCTTGCCGCGCACTTTCACCTGCTGCGCGACGAGATCGAGGTCCAGGCGATTCACGCCGCGCAGTTCGGAAAGGCGCATGCCGGTCGAGTAGAACAGCTCGATGATGGACAGGTTGCGCACGTCGGCGAATGTGCCTTCCTTCGCGCGAAGCTCGGCCATGTCGAACAGGGCACTCACCTGCTTCCGGTCGAGCCAGGCCGGCAGGTATTTCTCGAGCTTCGGGCTGGCCACCGCGCGGGCCGGGTTGTTCTCGATCAATTCTTCGCGGTGCAGGAACTTGAACAACGTGCGGACCGCCGAGAGAGCACGCGCGGTGCTGCGCCTGGACAATCCCTGGCGAGTGAGGAAGCCGAGGAAGCCACGCAATGTCAGACGATCGACCTGCTCCCAGGTCCAGCCTCCGCCGAACTGCTGGGCGAGATACTCGTTCAGCTGACTGAGGTCCTGTCGGTAGGCACGCAACGTGTTGGGCGAGACGTCGCGTTCCTTCTCGAGATGCGTGAGGAAAGCCGCGATCTCGCCATTGAGCACGGGCTTCGACTCGTCAGGCATCGCGAGATCGGCCGGCGGCGTCACGCGACAGTCGCACCCGCGGGTGCACCTATCCTGTCCCGCCAGGTGGCAATGTCGGCCAGGGCGCGCTCGGCGATCAACTCCTTCTTCCGGCGCTTGTCGCGGATTTCCACCGGCAGCGGATCGACGAGGCCGAAGTTGGCATTCATGGGCTGGAAATGTCGCGGATCGGCTTCGCGCAGGTAACGATACAGCGCGCCGATCATGGTGGTTGGCGGCGGGATGCTCGGCGCCTCGCCCCGCAGCATGCGCACCAGGTTCATGCCGGCGATGAGACCGGTCGCGGTACTTTCCGTGTAGCCTTCCACGCAGGTCAACTGTCCGGCGAACAGCACCATGGCATCGTCGCGCAATGACAGGTGATTCGTCAGGCAGGCGGGCGCATTGAGGTAGGCGTTCCGGTGGATCTGTCCATAGCGGAGGAACTCCGCGTTGCCCAGACCCGGAATCATCCGGAAGACGCGCTGCTGTTCGGCGATGCGCAAGCGCGTCTGGAATCCAACCAGGTTCCACATCGCGCCGGCGCGATCCTCCTGCCGCAACTGCACGACGGCCCACGGACGCCGACCGGTTCGCGGATCATCGAGCCCGACCGGTTTCATGGGACCAAAACGCAACGTTTCGCGCCCGCGCTGCGCCATCACCTCGATGGGCATGCAGCCCTCGAAGTAGGGCACCTGGTCGAACTGCTTGGCGACGTACTGGTCGGCCGTACTCAGGGCGTCGAGGAATGCTTCGTACTCTTCCCGTGACATCGGGCAGTTGATGTACGCGCCCTCGTCACCCGCGCCTTCCATCGTTTCCTTGCCATATCTCGATGCGCGGAAGACGACGTCGTGGTCGACCGACTCGATGGCGACGATCGGGGCTATGGCGTCATAGAACGAGAGCGCGTCACTCCCGGTGCGGACGCGAATCGCCTCGGCCAGGCGTTCGGAGGTAAGAGGGCCGGTTGCAATGATCGAAGGGGACGTGATGTCCGCTACCTCATCGCGCGCGATCTCGATGTTGCGATGGTTCGAGATCCGCTCTGTAACATTCCCGGCGAAAAGCTCGCGATCAACCGTCAGCGCCGATCCGCCGGGGACACGAGCCGCATCGGCTGCCTGGAGGACCATGCTGCCCAAAGCGCGCATCTCTGCTTTGAGCAGGCCATGGGCGTTTGACGTTTCCGTGCTCTTGAAGGTGTTCGAGCAGACCAGCTCCGCCAGTCGGTCGGTCTGGTGGGCCGGGGTCCGCAGCACGGGACGCATCTCATGGAGGATCACGCGACCGCCGCGCTCGGCGAGCTGCCATGCCGCCTCACTGCCGGCCAGCCCGCCGCCTGCTACGTGTATCGGACCAGCGTCACGAACGGTCATGTCTTAACGATAGCGCCCGGCCGGTCGCCGGGCCGGATTTCAACGGCGTTTGATCAGTCGACGCGCCAGAAGAAGCCTGACGAGTATCGCGGATCGGGACAGGAACGAACCGCCCACTGCTGCACGGCGTGACGGGGCTCACCGGTCTCGAACGACACGGCATCGATCAAGCCGCCATGACCGGTTGCCGACCGATAACGCAGGACACCATCGATGTACACGCTGGTCGGACCGGACGATCCAAACCTGATGCGACGATTGCCTGACGCCGGTGCCTTCCGGGTGGCCCACCAGCACCCGTCCCGGCTGGACATGGCGGGCTTCACCAGGGCAGCCATCGGAAGGATCGAATATTCCGCCGGAGAAATGATGTCGGCGTCGGCGTGAAGAGTAAACGATGTGAACGTCGTGTCCTGCGACCAGTGGATCGTCCAGTCTGTTACAAAGCCGGCGCGGGCCGAGGTATTCACACGTGCGATGGTGTGACCACCGGATTCGAACACGCGCTTCATGCGCGGATCCCGTTCGATGCGCAGCGCGAGATCGGGAAACAGATCACGATGATACGCGATGTATTCCGAATGCATGGAACCCATGAGGGCCCCGGGCACGTCAACTACGTCGCCGGCGAACGTTCGCTCGATCTGATCGTGCGCCTCCGGATATCGTATCCACTGGTACACGGGATCGAGCACGTTCAGGAACGAGGCCTGCGGCGCCGCAAAGTAGTAGAACGGGGTGAAGTCCCATGTCGATGCCACGGTCGCTCCATACGGAAGCGTCTCGCCGAATCGCTCGATATCCGCCGGCGTCGCGAAGCCATACCTCGCATGATTGACCCGGACCACGGTCGCCGCATTGCGAATGCTCGTTATCGCACCGATCACGAGCGCCGCCGCCAGCACCGCCAGGCGACGCGGGTACGACGGCGCCGCGACACGAACGCGCGACGACAGGATGACCAGGTACAATGAGAGAAACGGGATCGCGTATTCCGCGAACCGCATCGCGCCGGCGTAGAGCGCCATGCTGGTTGCGGCAAACACGCCGACGGTGATCTCCTGATCCGTCGCGCGTTCATGCCGCCGCCACGGCCAGATCAGCAGCGTGCCGAGGGCGATGACGGCGGCCCCACGCCAGTGGTTCAGGGCGAAAACGGCTACCCCTCCACTTCCATAGATCTCGGTACCGACATTGAGCGAGTTCTTCGCGAGAAAGAACTGAACGTTCTGGATCCACCAGATCCGCGTATTGTCGGGGAACCCCGGGTGAAGCAGGATGCCGGCCGCGGTACCGATTACCGGCGCCCACAGCAGTTCCCAGCGGCGTTCACGCCGAAGGACGAGGAACGCGACGAACGCCAGTGCGCACAATCCAACGGGCAGGTGCCAGGCGGTGTAACTCAACGCAAACAGCGCGCCGAGCAATAACAGCCAGTACCTGCTCCGCGTGGCTGCGGCGATCGCGATGAACAGCAGCAGGATCAGCGCGAGGTTGTGCGGCCGGAGTTGATCGAGGCGCACCGCGAGCGCGGTCGTCATTGCCAGGGCCAGCAGCGGGACGAGCCATCCTGTGCGACCCGCATACAGCACGCCGATCCAGGCGAGCACACCGGCCGAAACGCCATTGAGGATGGAAAGCGCGAGCTTGGCGCCAGACAGCAGATCGCCGCCGGCAAACGGCATGAGGAATACATGGAACAGGAATTCCTTGTCTCCCCACCCGTCGCTGAACACCGACAGGCGCGTCCAATCGAGGCGATCGAAATAGAAAACGCCGTGCGCGCGGAGTTCAGCGGCCACTCGGATGTGGTAGTAGGCGTCGTCTCCCGACAGCCACCAGTGCGCGCTGCGCAACCACAGGAGGACGAGGG
>CBIHMX010000087.1:0-8305 GCA_966211115.1 uncultured Gemmatimonadaceae bacterium
GCGCTGTGGGCGCCTAACGTCATCGACGGAGGCGGAGGATCGGTGGTGCAGACGATTCGTTCGATTTCAGCCGGTGTTCGGTGGCTCACGTCATACGGACGCTGGCCGGTCAGCAGCTCATACAGCAGGACGCCGAGCGCGTAGATGTCGGTCGCCGTGGTGACGGGCTGGCCTCGCACCTGTTCCGGAGCCGCGTACTGCGGGGTCATGCCGATCCCGGTCTGCGTCGCCTCCGTGTCTTCGGTGCTCAGCAGTTTGGCGACGCCGAAGTCGAGCAGTTTCAGCTCGCCGGCCGCGGTGACCATGATGTTCGACGGCTTCAGGTCGCGATGAACGACGAGTTGGGTGTGCGCGTACTGCACGGCTTCACATGTCGCTTCGAACAGTCGCAGGCGAGCGTCGATCGGCAGGGACCGATCATCGCACCAGCGGTCGAGGCGCTCGCCCTCGACATATTCCATCGCGAACCATGGCGTGCCATCGTCAGCGACACCGCCATCGAGTAGTCTCGCGATGTGCCGATGCTCGAGGCGCGCCAGGATCCGGCGCTCCTCACGAAAGCGCCTGACGAGAGAGGCGTCGGCGCCGAGTCCACGGACGACCTTGAGCGCCACACGTTGCTCGAACTGGGCGTCGTCCCGTTCGGCGAGGTAGACCGCTCCCATGCCGCCGCGCCCGATTTCCTGGACGACCCGAAACGGGCCGACGCGCGGAGGCGCAACCGGAATCGCTGCGTCCCAGGCCTCGCGCAGTTGCGATGCATCGCCATGCGCGGCCCGTCCCAGGAAGTCCTCGGACCTTCTGTGCGCGGCGAGCAGCTCGCGCACTTCGTCGCGGAGCTCGTGATCGTCTCCTGCGGCGCGGGCCACGAAAGCGTCCTGTTCGTCCTCGGGGAGGTCCAGCGCCGCATCGAACAGCGCGTCCGCTTGTCGAAACCGATCGGGGGTTTGTTCGATCATGTCATTGTCCCGCGAGTTCCGCAGTCGATGGGCCGCATCGGCGACTCGTCAGGCGGTGTGGGCAGGGTCTCCGCCGTAGAGTTCGCGGTACAGCCAGCTCCGGGCCTTTACCCAGTCACGGCGGATCGTGCGGAGTGCGATACCGAGAGCTTCGGCCGTTTCGTCCTCCGTCATGCCACCGAAGAAACGGCACTCGACAACCTGCGCCTGCCGCGCATCCAGGCCGCGCAAACGCTGCAACGCCTCGTCCAGTGCGAGGACCAGTTCCGGTGGCTGTTCAGCGACGGGCGCGACCGACTCCAGCGGAACGCGTTGCAGCGCTCCACCGCGTTTGAGGCTCAAACGGTTCCTGGCGTGATCGACGAGGATTCGGCGCATTGCCATGGCCGCGACCGACATGAAATGCGCCCGCGAAGTCCAGAAGGCGCGCGTCTGGTCGCTCAGCGCGAGATACGCCAGGTGAACAAGGTCGGTCGTGGTCAGGGTATGCCCGGTCGATTCGCGCTGGAGGTGTCGGTGCGCGACTCGACGCAGCTCGTCGTAGACGGCGAGAAAGAGGCCGTCGACCGCCGGGCTCACCGCCGCCGATCCTTCGCCTGATTGAGACTGCCCGGTCATCGCAACTCCACCGTGTTACCGACGCGAACTTGCAAAAGTGCTTGGAGAACCGCAACGAGAACGGCGTCCCCGCATGGTTCAGGAGGCGCGGTGCTGCGCTGGGTATGACAAGCGTATCCGGTGACCGCCGGTCTACGCACCCGGCTTGCGATAGCGAACCGTCTGTGCCTTCCCAAGCGCCTCTAACAATTCCTCGACACTGAGCAGCACCGTCGTTGCGCAGGAACCCAGCGCACCGCCAGCACCGATCGCAAGAACCACGGCTGCCATCGACACATTGTCGGGCGCCTCCCACAGGTTCCAGCCATCGTTCTCCCCGAAACCGTACCAGAAACCATGCAGTTTTCCACCAACCGACTCGATGTAGGCACGCGCCGCCTCACGTCGGTCCTCGGGATTCTGGATCAGGCGCGCCCACGTTTCCGGCGTATAGGTAAAGCGAGTCATGTACAAGGCCATGGATGCCCCCCTGGTTTGAGTTCGTCTGGAGTTGACCCAGATAAAGCGCGCTCCTCGCTGGTCGGCAAGGACGCGGCCCGACGGTAACCGGGAAATTCGCGTGAGCTGGTGCCCGGAGAAGTCAGGGCGGCCAGGTTCTGCCTCGACTCCTTCACGGTGGTGAGCAAGGGGCGCTGATTCCGGCGCGAACGCGTTCCGGTGGGCATTCCGCGCCAGGATGGCCTGATTCCGCGCGCTTTTCCGCTTCTCTTGACGGGGACGGATGCGCCGTCCCCGCGGACTACATCCTTAGATAGAGGAGGAAAGAATGCGCAGAATCATCACCCTCGTGGTGGCAGCCCTGGCGATGGCCGGCTGTTCCATGCCGACCGCGCCGGCGGATGACGCGTCGGCGGAGGCCGCAAAGTCGGTTCTCAAGGGCGCATCGAAGGTGCCGGCGAAGGCATCGACCAGGTTGGCCAGCAACTGATCCGGCATTGACTGCCTTGCCGGTGGTCGCCCTCTTTGCGGATCGGCATGCCGCCGGCAAGGCAGTTGCCGAGGCCCTGACCGAATACGCTGGCCGCCCGGACGTGGTGGTGCTGGGGATGCCGCGCGGTGGCGTTGTTGTCGCACGGCCGGTGGCTGACGCGCTCAACGCTCCGCTCGACGTCGTCATCGCCCGGAAGGTTGGTGTCCCGGGCATCGCCGAAGTCGCGTTAGGCGCCATCGCTTACGGGAGCGAGAGGATCGTGCCTGACAAGGTCGCCGGATTCATCGGCGTGCCACGTCACGTCGTGGAAGCGATCGCCGAACGGGAGCGAGTGGAGCTACGACGTCGCTCGGCGCTGTATTACGGAGGCCGTGTCCCGCCTGACCTTCGTGGCCGGACGGTCATCATCGTGGATGACGGATTCGCGACCGGGGCGACGTTGCGGGCAGCGGCGGCGGCGGTGCGGCGACAGCAGCCGCGGCGGGTCGTCGCTGCGGTCCCGGTCGGATCGGGAGCACATTGCGCTGATGTTCGCGCGAGCGTGGACGAACTCGTGGTCCTGACCACGCCTGATCCATTCACGACGGTGTCGGCGGTCTACGACCACTATCCGCAGGTTACGGATCGGGAAGTCTTCGAGCTGCTGGGGTGGAGTGCGCAGGACGCGCCGCCGGAGGCGGATCCCGTGGTTCCGGAGGTCGATGAACGATCGGTCAACGTCCCGCTCGCCGCGAGCCCAGGCGGGCTGGCCGCCGACCTGGGACTGCCTAACGCTCCGGAGAAAGGGCTGGTGATCTTTGCACACGGCGGTGGCAGCAGCCGGAACAGCTACCGCAACCGGTACCTCGCGGGGCGTCTGCGCCAGGCGGGATTCGCGACGCTTCGGGTGGACCTGTTGCTCGAAGAGGAGCAGGAGGCTGACGACCAGGGTGACCTCCGATTCGACGTCGAGTGGGTCGGTGGACGGCTCCGTTCGGTGGTCGAGTGGGCCGTGCGTGAACGGATCGCAGGTTGGGAACGGATCGTGCTGTTCGGTGCCAGCACGGGTGCCACCGCCGCCGTCCTTACCGCCGCGGCGTGTCCCGATCTGGTATCGGCGGTGGTCTCCCGCGGCGGACGTGTCGATCTCGCGGGTTCCGCGCTCGGGCGTGTGCGATGTCCACTGTTGCTGATCGTCGGAACGGACGACCCGGAAACGCTCATCGCGAACCGGAAGGCGCTTGGCGTGAGTCAGAACACCGCGCGATTGAAGCTGATTCCCGGAGCCGGGCACACGTTCGAAGAACCGGGGGCGCTCGGCGCCGTTGGCGAAGCAGTCGTTAGGTGGCTGGATCGGCGGCGTTCGCTGGGCGAATGGTGGAATGCGATGGCACAGGGTTTGGTGTCTTCTCGACCGACCTGACAAGGAAACGTCGTGATCGAGGAACAGCGGGCGGTAACGTCGAGGGCAAGTACGCGAATCGGCCAGTCGCCGACGGGGGCACTGGAATCGCGGTAGCACTGACGCGGTCTGCCGGAGGGCATGTCTGAAGGACCGGCTGAGGGGATTGGGCCGGGAACCGGGCGTTACAGAGGAACCCCGGGATACCAGAGTTGTGTCCCGGCACCCACCCGGAGGCCCCATGCGTCTTCAGCAATCCCCACTGCGTGTCCTTATGGTCGCGGTACTCGCGGCCGCGTGCGCCATCGACAAGCCCGCGACCGCGCCCGTATTCGAGCCCTCTTCACCGGTCCAGGGCACAGCGTCACGCCGCCCGCTAACAGGCTTCAGAACCAGCGGTGAGCTGCGGTCCGGGTGGGTGGTTGGCCGAGACGGTCAACCGATGGCGATCAGCTACGAAGTTCACGACGGTCGCGCGATCTGGCAGGGCGACATCGACATCGGACCGGCGTCCGAGGTCTCGGCGACGTCCGAGGGGGCGAAGCCATATCTCAGGATGGGTGGCGACTACGCGGCGCGCGTGGGCGGAGGCGTTCGCGGTGTGATTCCAAATGATCCCGGATTCCGATGGCCGGGCGGCATCGTGCCTTTCGTAGCTGATCCCGCGCTGCCGGCCAAGGATCGCATCACGAAGGCGATCGCAATGATCGAATCCACCACCGGTGGCGTGCGCATCGTCCCCCGCAATGGTGAGGCCGACTACGTCAAGTTCGTGCCTGATTCCGACGGATGTTCTTCCCCGATCGGACGCCGAGGCGGTGAGCAGGTCATCAAGCTCACTTTTGATTGCCTGGAAGGCGCCACGGCACACGAGTTGTTACATGCGCTCGGGATCACCCATGAGCAGAATCGTTGCGATCGCGATACGTACGTGGAGATCCAGTTCGACCACATCGAGGAAGACCAGAAGCACAACTTCCAGATCGCGTGTGACGGGTGGACAGACGTCGGAGGCTACGACTTTGGCTCCATCATGCACTATGCGCTCGACGCATTCTCCAAGGACGGCCAGGCAACGATCAAGCTTCGGCCCGGCGTAAGTTATTCCGGAGTGATTGGGCAAACGAGTGCGTTGGGCATCTCGGACCGCCTGACGGTCAACCACATGTACGGGCTGTTCAACCAGGCGCCGGTGGCCAAAATCTGCGCGCCGGCGACGGACTACTTCGAGGGCACAGCCGCCGCCCTCGATGGCACGTGCTCCACGGACGCCGACGACATGTTGCTGTCCTACGATTGGAACTTCGGCGACGGCATCTGCGCCGGCGATTCCGGGTTGCAATGCACGCTGGCGAAGCCGTCGCACATCTATGCGGCGGACGGTGTGTACAAGCTTGGCCTCGTGGTCCACGACGGATACACCATCGGTTCGACGGAGTCGTTCATCACGGTGAAGAACGTCGCGCCTGATTTCACGATGCCGACGAGCCTGTTCCCGACTGACGAGGGAAACTCATTTCGCCGGCTCATCTCGTTCGCGGATCCGGGCAAAGACGTGGCCAGTGCTTCCGCTACCTATGGCGATGGAACAGCGGCCGTCGCGCCGGAATTCATCGGTGAAAACGTCTTTCTGGATCACGTCTACCGGGACAATAGCCCGGCGGGCCAGGCGTTCACGGTTTCGCTGAGCATTTCCGACGATGAGGAGACGACCACGAAGACGGTGCAGCTTCAGGTGAGAAACGTGAATCCAACGGTGCTGGCCGGTGACGACATCGTTCTCGAGTCGGGGCAATCGTTCAATTTGTTGGCGAGCTTCACGGATCCCGGCGTCCTCGACGCCCCGTGGACCTGGAGCGTCGACTGGGGTACCGACACCCCGAGTTCCGGGTGGACGAACACACAGGGCGACATTGCCCTCACTCGGCAGATGTGCACGTCAGGCGATTACAACGTGACCGTATCGGTTACCGACAAGGATGGCGGCATGGGAACGGACGCCCTGAAGGTATCCGTGGCTTTCGTGACCGTCGGCACCGACATCGCGCCAGGCGGCACACCTAACGCAGTAAGCCTGAAGAAGAAGGGAAACCTCCCCGTGGCCCTCCTGAGTTCGGCCACGTTTGACGCGACGCTGATCGATGTGTCGTCGATTCGCCTGGGTGACGGTACGGGCACCGACACGCCGGCCGAAATGCAGCGCGGGCGTTATGTGACGCGCACGGAAGACGTGAACAAGGACGGACGAATGGACCTTGTCGTCTCGTTCAGCGTGGGCGTCCTGGTTGCCAACGGCGACCTGGGGGCATCGACTACGTCGCTGTCGATCCAAGGGTTCCAGGGCAACGGATCATGCGTCAACTTCCGCGGTACGGACACCGTGGTCGTGGTCTCGTCGTGATTCGCACAAGGACCAGGATAGGGCCGGAGCGGAACGTCGCTCCGGCCTGCCGCTTTCGCGATGACGGTCGGACGTGCAACGTGCCCTGTGACGCGGCCGCGCCTGCGGAAACGAACGTCGATCAGCCGCACTTCTCGCTCGGTATTCCAGATGACCTTCGCATCTCCATTGGCATTTCTCCTGGCGGCGACCCCTCTCCTGGCTCAATCACCTGAGTCACGCAGCGGTCCGGTGTTCGTCGACGGCATGGCGCAAGTCGTACCCGCATTCCAGGACTCGTCGAGCTGGATCCGGCAGAACCTGTGGGTCGAAACCGATTTCGACACCGATCGCGACGGAAGAAATGATCGCGTTCATGTGGACGTTACTCGTCCAGCGCAGACGGAAAGCGAGGGCCTGAAAGTTCCGGTCATATACTCCTCGAGCCCGTACTTTGCCGGCACCGCGCGGGACCTCGTGTTCTGGGATGTCAAGCAGGAGGTCGGCGCCGAGTCGCCACAGCGTGGGCCGATGTCCGGGCCACCGTATCGGCCCGACCGCATGCGCATCTCCAACGCGCTCGTGAATACGTGGGTGCCGCGCGGGTTCGCCGTGGTCCACTCAGAAGCGAGCGGCACGGGGCGATCGCAGGGCTGTCCGACTGTAGGCGACTACGCCGAGCGCGCGCCGATGAAGTTCGTGGTGGACTGGCTCAATGGTCGCGCGCGAGGGTTTTCGACGCCTGACGGTACCGACGAAGTCCGGGCGACGGCGTGGTCCACCGGCAAGGTCGGCATGATCGGCACTTCATATGAAGGAACGCTTCCCCTGGCCGCGGCGACGAGCGGTGTCGAAGGTCTGGAAGTCGTTATCCCTGTCGCCGCGAATACCTCCTACTACCACTACTACCGCTCCAACGGCCTGGTGCGTTCGCCCGGCGGTTACCTCGGCGAGGACGTGGATGTTCTGTACGACTTCGTAGCGTCTGGCGACACGGCCAATGGCGCGCGTAACAACTGTGACCGCATCTGGAAGAACGGCGTGTTTGCCGGCCGGAACGGACAGGACCGCGCCACGGGTGACTACAACGATTTCTGGGAATCGCGCGACTTGTTGCCTCATGTGAAGAACATCAGGAGCGCCGTGCTGCTTGCGCACGGGCTGAACGACTACAACGTCGTCCCTTCGCACACGGTCCGGATCTACAACGAGATGAAGGCGCGAGGCCTCCCGGTCTCGATGTACCTGCACCAGGGGGGACATGGAGGCAATCCGCCTGCCGACATGGTGAATCGCTGGTTCACGCACTACCTGTATGGCATCCAGAATGGCGTAACGTCGGACGCGAAGGTATGGATTGTCGAGGCACCGCCGGCTCAACGCAGGCGTGGCACGCCACCAGCGCCCGCGCCAGTCCCAGTGCCGTTCGCGTCGTTCCCCGTGCCGGGTTCGGAGCAGGTCGTGCTCCGCCCGGGTCGTGGCGGGACCGCCATCGCGTCGTTAGGCCCGGACGCGGCGCAAGGCGTGGATACCCTGGTGGACGATGTCGAAATGAGCGGCAGCGCGGCCGCGAGTGTCGCCGAATCGCCGCATCGGTTGCTGTATGCCACCCGCCAGCTCACGGACACGCTTCGAATTTCCGGCACGGCGCGAGTCACGCTGCGCATTGCGTCCAGCAAGCCCGCCGCAAATCTCAGTGTCTGGCTCGTGACGCTGCCTTACGACTCGGCCATGATCGGTTCTCAGGGGCATGTCGGCGTGGTGACACGCGGATGGGCCGACATGCAGAACCATGAGTCACTGACGGGCGGCGGCAATTACGATTCCAAGCGTCCGGGCGCGCCCCTGGTACCGGGCCGCTTCTACGACGTGACATTCGACCTCGAACCTGACCACCAGGTGATCCCGCCCGGCAAGCAATTGGCGGTGATGATCATGTCCAGCGACCGCGAATTCACGCTCTGGCCGCAACCCGGCACGCGACTCATGATCGATCTCGGTCGTTCGTCAATCTCGATCCCGATCGTCGGTGGACC
>CBIHMX010000088.1:0-8278 GCA_966211115.1 uncultured Gemmatimonadaceae bacterium
ACCGTATGTCGTCAAGGGACGGAGGCTGCGATGAGACCTGTCGCCATCGTGTTTGCCGCGCTCACGATCACGAGTACGCTTGGGGCCCAGGCGGCGCCGCCCGCGGCCGGTGCCGGCCGGAATGGCCGTCTCTCCGAACGGGCACGGCAGGACCGGGAAATTGTGTACTTCCTGCAGCAACCGGAAACGCATGCGTTCGACCTCTACCACGACTACACCGAATCCCGTCCCGGCATCGATCGCTACGTGAACATCGTGCGCGGCGGGAGCAGGGCTTCGAACCCGTCGGCGACGTCACTCGACACCGGCGAACAGCTGCAGGTGGAGACGCTCAAGGGTACGGCGATCACGGCCGCCGGGATCGATATCGGCGAGGCGGTGACTCCGGAAAGCGAAGTCGTCGTCATCCGGTTTCCGGCGGTGAAACAGGGTCAGTCCATGCGCCTCCGCATCAGGGAGACGTATACCGACCCGAATCGCTACGTGCTGAATGGCGACGAACTGGTCTGGGATCGTGGCTTCGGGCGGCCGGCGAACTCGATGGTCCTTCCGGCGGGCTGGTACCTGACCAACAGCTCGATCCCGGCGACGATGAGGCTGGACAGCGAAGGCCGAGTCGTGCTGGACTTCGTGAACCCACGCAACGATAACGTCGAAGTCCTGGTCACGGCCCGTCGCCGCAGATAACGGGATCAAAACAGCGTCTGACCCCGTTTCTGGGATCGAAACAGCGTCTGACCCCGTTTCTGCCGCTGCTACTGCACCACTTTCGTCGGTGTTTTCCCGGCGTTCTTCACGTAGATGTCGAGCCAGGCTGTCCAGCGTCCCCAGAGGTCGAGCAGCGTCTCTTCCGTCGCCGGGCCGTGGTCCTCGTACGGGTACATGTACAGCGCCGAGACTTTGCCCTGGCCGCGTAGCGCCTGCATCATGCGGATCGAACTGATCAGCGTCGTGCCGACGTTCTGGTCCTCCATGCCGTGGTACATGAGGAGGGCGCCCTGCATCTGGTCGACGTAGAGCATGGGCGACACCTCGAGATAGGTCGACTGCCCATCCCAGAGGTCCCGCCGCTCGCTCTGGAAGCCGTTAGGCGTCAGGGTGCGGTTGTACATGCCATCGCCGGCGATGCCCGCCTTGAAGAACGGCGTGTGCACCAGTGCGTTGGCGGTCGTGAATGCACCGTAACTGTGGCCGCCGATGCCCAGCCGGTTGCGATCGATCCAGCCCTGCCGGTCGAGTTCATCGATGACCGCGTACAGGTTCATGCGAAGGTCCGACACGTAGTTGTCGTTCATGCGGCCGCTTTCACCCATGATCGGCGGGTCGAAGTTCGCCACCGCGTAACCCTGGGTCGCGAGGTACTCGATCGTGCGCGTCCCTCCGGTCGGGAATCGATTCACGTTCTCCGTGCGCAGCGTGCGGTCGTATTCGGCCTGGCTCGTGTATTCGTAGGGATAGAGCCAGAACATCGCCGGCAATCGCGTGCCCTCGCGGTAGTCTGCCGGCAAGGTGACGCGCACGACGAACGTGATGCCGTCGGGCCGGGTCACCACGACGCGCTTCCGGATGGCCTGCGTGAACTCCGGCGTCACGTCGGTGTTGTTCGTCAGGCGCGTCATGGTCCCGGCTTTCATGTCGCGCAAATACGAGTTCGCGACCTCGGCCTTCGACTCGCGCACGACGATCGCCTTCGAGAAGTCGTCGTCGAGCGGCGCGGCGACCGTTTCCACGGCGTCGGTCGCGGACTGGAACAGGCGTGTCTTGTTGCCGGTGCGCAGGTCGACCTTGTCGACGAATGCCCGGGGCGCGTTCTGGAGGAAGTCGCGGAAGTACTGCGTGCCGCTGAGGAACACCGCGCTATCGGAGCTCAGCAGGACGACCTGCCCGCCCGCCGCTCCGCGCCGGGTGAGGAGCGCGCCCGGGTTGTTGTAGAACGACAGCGAATCGCCGGCGCCGCCGCGGCCCCCGCCACGTCCGCCCCGGCCACCTAACGACGGGGTATAGCCGCGCTGCCGCACGATGGTGTATTTGTGCGTCGGGTTGTCCAGGCGCAGCGCAAAGATCTCACCCTGTCCGCCGGCCGTGCCCGCACCGAAAAGCATTTTGCCGTCATCGGTGAAGGCCACGCCACTCAGCGGACCGGTGTGCCGGTACAGTGTCGTCGTGTCGCCGGGCCCGAATGGTGCGTACCACTTGATGACTCGATCCGGCCGGTTGTTGCCGGCACCCGAACCACCGCGCCCACCGGTGCGTCCCGCGGCAGGTGGCGCCGCCGCTGAGTCGCCGCGCGCCGGTCTGTCCGAGACGATATAGACCATCCCGGATCCATCCGGTATCCACGCCAGACTCCGGCGCTCGCCCGCATCGTCGTCATCAACGTCGTCATTCGGTGCTTCGCGGAGCGGACGCTTTTCGATGGTCGCCACGACCTTTCCGCCGCGGTCCCAGATCTCGTCATTCACGCCGAACGAGGAATACTGGACGATGTACGAGAACGGCTTCTGCATCGTCACGACGCGGAGGTATTCGCCGTTCGGCGACATATCCACCGACCGGATCATCGCCGGCAGGCCGACTTTTCGCGCGGCTTTCGTCTTCACATCGATGACCGCCAGTTGGCCGGTCACGTACCACTCCATCAGGTCCCCGTCGTACGGCTCCTCGAGCAGGCTGTAGAAGTTTCGCTGCGGCGACGGCTTGCCATCGGTCCAGAGCTGGACGCGAGGTCCGGTCGCAACGACCGGCTTCACCGGCTGCGCTGCCCGCGGTTCGGGCACGAGCACCGCGATGATGCCTGTTCCATCGGCGGTCCAGTCCACGCTCGTGACGAGCGTCGCGAGCAACGGCGTCTTCGTGACCTGCGTCGACTTTCTTGTCGCGACGTCGGCCACGAACACGTGACTCGCCGTCTCGAAGTTCGCCACGTAGGCGATCTGTTTCCCATCGGGCGACCATGAGGTCGAGCTGATGGTCGCTCCCTTGGGGACATCGATGTTCGTGCTCGTTCCCGTCGCCGCGTCGATCAATGACAGTGCAACCGCACCGCGCGTCGTCAGGGTTCGTGAGCGATTCGCGGCCGGGTCCACCTGCAAGCCGCCGAAATAGAGGTGCGGTTTACCAAACGCACTCACCGTCGGAAGACCGTTGCTCTGTTCCTTGATGAAGTACTTTCGATCGGGACTCGGCTGCGTCAGCGATACGCTCAGGTGTCGGGGCGCCGTCACCAGTTTTGCGATGACGTCCGGCGGCCTGACGTAGGCTTCATTCGCCAGCAGTGCGCGCGCCGCTTCGATCGAGCCGGCGTTGCTGTCCTGTGCAGGCGCCGCAGAGCCGAGTCCCAGGCTGAGGGCGACGAACGATCCGGCCGAGAGAAGGCGCCAGGTCGACATGAACGTCTCCGATAAAAGAGAGGAATGTCTTTGGATGATCTTGCTGCCTCGCAAAATTCACGTCCGGAGGCGCCCTGCGAAAGATCGGATTTCGGCCAGATCTTCAGCGTGAGGGCGCAAGGGCACTGCAGTGACGAGGCAGTCCGACGATACCCGGCCGCGTGATGAACAAGGAACCAGCCAGGCTACCGTTTGCCGCACGATCGTCGCCACCGGCGGTGGTGATGTAGAGGTCGCCAAGATCAGCGCCACCGAATGCGACGCTCGACGTCAACCGCGTGGGCACATCGATGCGAGCCGATATGGCGCCGGCATCGTCGAGGCGGACGACACACCCTCCGCCCCAGAGCGCAACCCACAGGCCCCCCTCTGCGTCCATCGCCATTCCATCGGGTGCCGCGTCCCCGTCGGTGAAGCTGGCGACGATGCGCGAAGACCCGATTTCACCAATGTCCACGTCGTATTCCCATGCGCGTACCATCCGGGCCCTGGTGTCGGCATGGTATAACGTGCGCCCGTCGCTGCCTAACGCCATGCCGTTCGACTGGCCGAGTCGATCGACCACGACGCGCGAGGTACCATCGCGCTCGATGGCGTACAGTGTACTGGGGCGGCCCGTGAACGGCATCGTGCCGCTGAGGATCCGGCCGGTGCCATCGGCGATCGCGTCGTTGAACCGCGTCCCGCGGACCGCGTCGACACGCATGAGCGGAGTCGCTCGTCCCTCATGCCAGCGAATGACAGCGCCGTGCACGCCGAGAAGCAGCAGTGCTCCGTCGAATTGCAGGGTCGCCGCGCCGAGTACCGGTCCCTCGAACACGCGCGCGTACGAGCCATCGCGCGCAGAATACTGGAACAAATGCCCGTTGGGGATGTCCATCCAGTAAAGGGACTCTTCCCGTGGATGCCACAGCGGACCCTCGCCGGTGCGACACGGGCAATCGACCACGACCTCTGGTGCATCCATGCGTTATCAACAACCTCGCAAGCTGCTGAATCCGGCGACCCAGCGTTTTCTCTTTGCAACCGGGATCGAGTGCAGTTACCCGACCATTGAATGGAAGGGCCAGCGAATTCGACAGGACGAACTGGCCAAGTGCGGGCACTACGAGCGGTGGCGCGAAGACTTCGAGATCGCCAGGCAGGTTGGCGTGCGCGTGCTCCGGTACGGTCCGCCCTGGTTCTCGATCCACACCGGTCCCGACCAGTTCGACTGGTCCTGGCTGGACGAAGTCATGCCGGTGCTGCAAGAGTCGGGAATGATCCCGATCATCGACCTGTGCCACTTCGGTGTGCCGGACTGGATCGGCGACTTCCAGAACCCGGACTTTCCGGCTTTGTTCGCGACGTACGCGCGGGCCTTCGCCGAGCGCTATCCGTGGGTGATGCTCTACACGCCGGTGAACGAGATGTATATCGCGGCCGAGTTCAGCGGATCGTATGGCTGGTGGAACGAGCGCCTGACGACGGAACGCGGATTCGTCACCGCGCTGAAGCACCTCGTCCGCGCGAATGTGCTGGGGATGCTCGAAATCCTCGCGGTACGGCCCGACGCGATCTTCATCCAGAGTGAGTCATCCGAGTACACGCACCCGGGTAAGCCCGAGTATATCGACGAATGCGAGATGCTCAACGACCGCCGGTTCCTCTCGCTCGACCTCAACTACGGCATACGCGTCAACTCGTCGATGTACGCGTACCTCCTCGACAACGGCATGACCGAGAAAGAGTACCTGTTCTTCATGGAGCACAACCTGCGCGAGCACTGCATCCTCGGGAACGACTACTACACGGCGAATGAGCACCTCCTGATCAACCCGCGTGAACGCATCTTTGCCGGTGACGTGTTCGGGTACTACGTGCTGACGCAGGACTACTACCGGCGCTACAACCTGCCGGTGATGCACACGGAGACCAACCTGAAGGAGCCGGACTCCACGCGCTGGCTGTGGAAGACGTGGGCGAACATCCAGCGATTGCGCCACGACGGCGTACCGGTGTGTGGCATGACCTGGTACAGCCTGACCGACCAGGTCGACTGGGATACGGCGCTTCGCGAGAACAACGGCCGGGTGAACGCGTTAGGCCTGTTCGACCTCGACCGGAAGATCCGGCCGGTGGGCGAGGCGTATCGGACGCTCATCGAGCAGTGGCACAACCTGCCGATGTTTCCCAACGGTCCGTTTTCGTATGCCGGGCTCGACGTCCCCGCATCGGCGCGCACGCTCCAGTGGCCCGCGGAGAACAGCCGCTCGCAGCCGAGTCATGTCAGCGCATGACCGCTGCGCGGATCGAGGAACCTCCGCGCGGGTGGCAGCGGGTTCGGTGGCTGGGGCCCGGGTTCCTCTGGATGGTGTCCGCCGCCGGTTCGGGCGAATTGCTTTTCACGCCGCGAATCGGGTCACAATACGGCTACGCGCTGTTGTGGGCACTTGTCGCCGCGGTCACCCTGAAGTGGTTCATCAACCGTGAAATCGGTCGGTATGCAGTCTGCGCGGGGCGTTCGGTTCTGGATGGATTCAGCGAGTTGCCCGGACCGGGGAACTGGGCGATCTGGCTCATCATCGTCCCACAGCTCGCGGTGGCAGCCGTCTCCATCGCGGGGTTCGCCAGTGCATCGGCGACGGCGCTGATCGTCGCGCTGCCCGGTCCGCACTGGCTCTGGGCGGTCGTGTGCCTCCTCTCCTCGGCGGCGATGGTCGTCATTGGTCGTTATGCGGGGGTCGAACTCGCGTCGCGCATCTTTGCCGTGCTGCTGGCCGTGATGGCGATGTCGGCCGCCATTTCCACGAGGCCATCGCTCCCTCAAATGGCCGACGGACTCGTACCCCGGCTCCCGGCCGGTGTGGATTATGGCGAAGTGCTGCCCTGGCTCGGGTACATGCTGTCGGGCGCCGCGGGTCTCATGTGGTATTCGTTCTGGATCACCGCGAGGAAGTACGGCGCGGCGGCCTCGACTGACCCTGTCCCACCACGTTCTCTCGACAAGGAGGCGATACGGAAACTCCGCGGGTGGATCAGCCAGATGACCTTCGACACCACAGTAGCCGTCGTGGGCGCGCTGATCATCACGCTGGCGTTTCTCGTCCTCGGCACCGAACTCCTCCGGCCCCGCGGCCTTCTTCCCGCGGAGGAGGAAATGGCCTCGGTGCTCGGTACCCTGCTGAGTGGCGTGTGGGGGCGCGCCGGTTTCTGGATGATGGTGACCGGCGTGTTCATCGGGTTTTTTGACACGCTGCTGTCGGACCAGGACGGGTTCGGCAGGATGTTCGCGAGTGGCGCTCGGCTTCTCAGTCCCCGCATCAGGTCATCGAAGCGATTCGGCAACGCCGAGTTTCTGCGGCGATTCTTCGTGATTGGATGGGTCACGCTGGTGCCCATCGCCGTGATCTTCGCGTTCGGGGATCCTGTGAGGCTGCTCAAGATTTCCGGCGCGATAGAGGCGGCGCACATACCGGTCGTGACGGCGTTGATCCTGTACCTCAACCTGACGACGCTGCCGGCGGCGCTGCAGCCATCTCGTCAGGCATGGCTGGTGACCGGCGCAGCAGGGGTGTTTTTCCTGGCGTTCGCGGTGTTCTATCTGGTGCAGTTGGCTGAGTGAGTGAGGCGCTATCCAACCAGCAGGGATTCCGCCCCATCGATCCAGACCTCCGTGCCGGTGATGTGGGCAGCGGCATCACTCAACAGGAAGGTCACAAGCTCCGCGACGTCTTCGGCCCGGCCCGGCCGCCCGCCGGTGAGCGGGATGCTGCCCGAGGGATACGTCACCATCTTGCTGAAGGTCTCGAGATCCTGCCGGTCGGTGCTCGCTTCGATCTGCGTGCTGATCTTGCCGGGGCAGACCGCGTTCACGCGGATACGCGCACCGGCCAGTTCCAGCGCGAGCATCTTGGCCATCGCGACCTGCGCCGCCTTCGTGCACGAGTACGCCGTCGCGCCGACGTTGGAGAAGATGCGCGTGCCATTGACCGAAGACGTGATGACCACGGCGCCTCCCTTCTGCCTGAGCCAGGGCATCGCGTGCTTGATGGTGAGGAACGTCCCGGTCAGGTTGACGTCGATCGTCCGTCGCCATTCTTCGATGTCCAGTTCCTCGATGGGCGCCCACACGCCGTTGATGCCGGCGTTCGCGAACACGCCGTCGATGGTGCCGAAGGTTTCGGCAAGGCGCTCGCAGGCTCCCCGTATGGCGGCTTCGTCCGAGATGTCGGCGGCGAGCACCAGGCCGGCATCACCGGTGAGGAGGGCGGTAGCGCCTAACGCTTCGGTATCGAGGCCGACCAGGCCCACCCGGGCGCCGAGCTTGGCGAGCAGGATCGCCGTCGCTTTTCCGATGCCCGATCCCGCTCCGGTGACGAGGATGACCCTTCCCTGGAATGTCGACACCCTGTCTCCATGGTTGATCCTCTCGAACGCGTAGCGACAGCGGCTGGTGCCGGCAACTGAACCGTTTTGCCGGCATTTACGGAACATCCGCACACGACCCGATGGTACAGGAGCCAACTCAGCGGTGGCGGGCCGCACGGTCCGGCGCATACCTTCGCTGGGAACTTCGCCATCTTGGTCCCGTCGCCGGCCACTGCGCTCTGGCCTCGTTTTGCCCCGTTCTGACCCCTCGCCATGAATCAGACGTTGCTTCCACGCCTACGGACCGCGCTGATCGCGCTGGTCGTCCTTCCCTGCTGGGCATGGGCCCAGGACGTGCGGACCGTTTCGGGCACGGTGACTGATTCAGCGGGCCAGACGATCCCCTATGTCGCCATCGATGGCGGCGCGCGTTACCGGACCCTCACCAACGCCTCCGGCGAGTGGACGATGCGCGTACCCGTCAACGAGGCGTTCGAGGTCTCGATCTTGATCTCGGGCGGCGCCTTGGCCGCCTGGGC
>CBIHMX010000089.1:0-8172 GCA_966211115.1 uncultured Gemmatimonadaceae bacterium
CGCAGCGGCAGCACGGCCTTCCCCACCGCGAGCGCACGGAACGCGTCGGCCATCACGTCGATGCATTCCTCCATCGGCAGCAGTTCGGCGACTTCGCGGTGGGAAACCAGCAGCGTTCTCATGGCGGACGGATCACGAGTCAGACCGGAATAGACCACGTTTCTCATGAACCGGTGAGCACCCGCACGGTTCGCGACAGAGTCCGTGGTTAGTCCCCTGTTTCACGTAACACGACGAGGTTCAGCAGGCGGCCTGGTACGAAGACAATCTTGCGCGGCGGCGTGGTGGCGAACTTTGCGATCTGTGGCTCGGCCATCGCCGCGCTAACGGCGGCATCCTGCGAGATGTCGCGCGCAACCTGAATGGTCCCGCGGAGTTTCCCATTCACCTGTACCGCGAGCTGAACGAAATCCTCGCGCGCGAGCGCCTCGTCGAAGGCCGGCCAGCCGCCGTCCATGACCGAAGTCGTTCCGCCGCTCCGTTCCCAGAGTTCTTCGGCGATGTGCGGCGCGTACGGCGCAACGAGCTGCACGAGCGGGCGAACTTCGTCCATGTGTGGCGTCCGCTCTCCCTTCCGGAGCACGTTCATGTATTCCATCATCGCGGCGATGGCCGTGTTGTATGACAGCCGCGCCGTGTCGTCGCCGACCTTGCGGATGGTCTGGTGCAGCTTTCGCAGGACGCCCGTATCAGGTGCTCCGTCCCTGGTCGCCTCGACCACGGCGATCCAGAGCCGGTTGAGAAAACTGCGTACGCCGGAAATGCCGGCGTCGCGGAAGTCGCCGCCCTCCTGGAAGGGCCCGAGGAACATCAGGTACATCCGGAACGAATCGGCGCCCCACTGCTCGTAGTACTGGTCGGGATTGACGATGTTGCCCTTGGTCTTCGACATCTTCGCGCCTTCGCGAATGATGTGGCCGTGGGCGCGGAACTTCGTGAACGGCTCCTCGAAGTGCAGGTGACCCATGTCGTGCAGGACCATCGTGATGAAGCGCGCGTACATGAGGTGCAGCACGGCATGTTCGTTGCCGCCGATGTACGAATTCACCGGCAGCCACTTGCGTGTCACCGCCGGCGCAAACGGCACGTCATCGCGATCGGCGCTGGGATAGCGCAGGAAGTACCAGGCGCTATCGAGGAACGTGTCGGAGACGTCGGTCTCGCGTCGCGCCGTGCCGCCGCAGTTCGGGCAGGGGACGATGAACCACGATTCGTGGCGCGCCAGCGGCGAAACACCAGTGTCGTCCGGCCGGAAATCGGGAATGTCGGGCAACAGCACCGGCAGGTCCTTTTCCGGGACGGCCTGCGGACCGCACTGGTCGCAATGAATGACCGGAATGGGCGGACCCCAATACCGCTGGCGGGAGATGCACCAGTCGTGCAGGCGATAGTTGATGACCGCCTTTGCCGCGCCCCGCGACGCCAGCCATTCGGTGACCTTTCGCTTGGCGTCGGCCACTGGTGTACCGTCGAACTCACCGGAATTCACCAGGTGGGCCCCGGTGTCGTCCACGAATGGCTCGCCTAACGGTTCATCGGCGGACACCCCCTCCGGCGCAATCACACGGATGATCGGCAACTCGAACAGCGTGGCAAACTCGAAGTCCCGCTCGTCGTGGCCGGGTACGGCCATGATCGCGCCGGTGCCGTAGTCCATCAGCACGTAGTCCGCGATCCAGATAGGCATGTCCTGGCCCGTCGCCGGGTTGATCGCATACGCGCCGGTGAAGACGCCGGTCTTCTCCTTGTTGATCCTGCGCGCGACGATATCCTGTCGGGCGGTGTCGTCCCGGTAGGCCTGGACGGTCTCGCGACGATCGGCCGTCGTTAGGCGGTCGACGAGCGGATGTTCCGGCGCCAGTACCATGTAGCTCGCGCCGAAAATGGTGTCGGGCCGCGTCGTGAAGACCACCAGGTCCGACAACACCGGGCCGAATTCAGTCGTGGACGTCGCGCCCGATCCGGAGCTCTGCACCGCAATCTCGAACCGGATTTCCGCCCCTTCGGAGCGACCGATCCAGTTTCGCTGTGCCGTTCGCGTGGTGTCGGACCAGTCGATCGTCTCCAGGTTGCCGAGCAGCCGCCCGGCGTAGTCGCTGATGCGGAAGAACCACTGGGCCAGGAAGCGCTGTTCGACCTTGCTGCCGCATCGTTCACACGCGCCGGCGATGACCTGCTCGTTGGCCAGGACCGTCTTATCCGCCGGGCACCAGTTGACCGCCGCCTTCTTGCGGTAGGCGAGGCCCTTCCGGAAGAGCTGCACGAATACCCACTGGGTCCAGCGGTAGTAGGCGGGGTCCGTGGTGTCGACGACGTAGCGCCAGTCGATCATCAGCCCCGCGCGCGTCAGTTGCCGCCGGAAGTTCGCGACGTTCCGCGGAATGAGGCGCATCGGGTGCTCGCCCACCTTGAGGGCGTAGTTCTCCGAATGGATGCCAAAGGCGTCGAAGCCCATCGGCTCGAACACCGTGTGCCCCTGGAGCCTCTGGAATCGTCCATAGATGTCGTTCCCGGTGAAGGCAAACAGGTTGCCGACGTGCAGCCCTTCGGCCGACGGGTACGGGAACATCATCAGGGCGTAGAACGGGTCCGTCCCGGACTCGAGGTCAGTCTCGTTGGTGCCCTGGCTCTGCCAGCGGGCCTGCCACTTCGCCTCGATGGCGGACGGGTCATAAGCGTCGAGCGCCGGTGCTGGCGCATCCGACGAGGCGGGAAACCGGGTCATTTTGGGGGGTCGGCCGGCGGACGGGAACACAGCCGGCGCTCGTGTAAAGATCGGGAGAGTCGTTGTGAGTCAATCTAGCGGCCCGGAAAAGGACATGACAGGCAAGGAGACGCCGTCGAAGCGACCGTACTTCGAGACGTTCGTTGCGCGCCTGGGCTTTGCGGGTGCCGTCCTGCTGTTTTCGGGCCTCTGGTTCCAGCGTTCCTTCATCGCCGGCGCCGACGCTCGTGACATGGCGTCGATCGCACTGCTGGCGGTCGGTGGCGCAGTCATCCTCGCCGCCGTGGTCACGGGGCTTGTGATCGTGCCGATGGTCGGGGAGCGGAGCGCGGACCTGGCCGGCGTGCTGCGAGCGGTTGCGCAGGGTGACCTGACCGGAGAGCCGCGCCGACTCGCGATCGATGTCGACGAGGAGCGCCTCGCGGAAGCGACGCGCTCCGCCCTGGCCTCCATGCGCGAACTGGTGGTAGACACGAGGGAGGCGTCACAGACGATCGGCACACAGGCCCACGACCTCGCGCTTCAGGGTTCGGCGGCGCTGAGCGTGGCGCAGCGCGCGGCAGAGTCGGCCAGTTCAGCGGCGCACGCTTCGCAGTCCCTGGCGGAAATCTCCCGGCGGGCACGGGAGGAGATGGTCCGTATGTCGGCCAGCGCGGCGACCATCGTCGACGACGCACGCGCCGTGCGCACCCACGAAAAGCGGCTGCAGGAGTTGTCAGAGTCCAGCCTGACGAGTTTGCGCGAAAGCGTCGGTGCACTGGAAGCGCTGGCCAGCGACGTTGGCGACAACGCCGGCGAACTGGCGGCGCTCGGCGAAGCTTCCGGGGAAATTCGCTCGTTCGTGCTCCTCGTCCGGAAGATGGCGCGGCAGTCGAAACTCCTGGCACTCAACGCCGCCATGGAAGCGGCACGGGCCGGCGAACATGGCAGCGGATTCGCGGTCGTCGCTGGCGAGGTGCGGCGACTGGCCCGGAGCTCGAGCGAAGCCGCGGATCGGACGGACCAGCTGGTATCCGACGTGCTGGAGCGCGTCGAGAAGGTCCGACAGGCGTCGCTGCGCGCGGTCGAGGCAGCGCACGGCGCTCGTCAGGCGGCGGGCAAGAGCGTCTCCACGCTCGAGGAACTCGACCGTTCGGCGCGCGAAGCGACAGCAGCCGCAGTCGCCGAGGAGGATGATGTCACGAGCATGCGCGCGACGACGGATGCGGTGGCGCTGCCGTTGCAGCAACTGGCGAGAGAGGCCGAAGCGCTCGCCGCGGCGCTCAAGGACGCCGCCAACGTCGCCGGCTCTCAGCAAGGGCGGCTTCAGGATCTCACGGTGGCGGCAAACGTGCTGGCACGAAATGCCGCGCGCGCCAGCTCGTCGCTCGCCGGCGTACGCGTCGGCTCTGCTATCACCGCCGAGACGCTGACGCCACTGAGTGAGGGACAATTGGAGGCGGGAGAGGCTACGGTGGTGGCGGCGTGAACTCGGCGGGGACCAGGGGCTCGCAGGGGGTTGGGAACTGACCTGAGAGCGCTAACCTGTTTGGGAGCGCTAACCTGTTTGGGAGCGCTAACCTGTTTGGGAGCGCTAACCTGCCCAGGAGCGCGAACTGTCAGAGGGCGCGAACTGCCTAAAGACGCAAACTGCCGAAGGGCGCGGACTGCCTAAAGTGCGAACTGCCTGACGGCGCGAACTGCCTGACGGCGCGAACTGCCCAAGGGCGCGAACTGCCCAAGGGCGCGAACTGCCCATGGGGCGCGAACTGCCGAAGGGCGTGACCTGCCGAAGGGCGTGAACTGCCGCAGGGCTTGATCCTCTCCTCCCCCTGGGGCGCAGGCTGCGGGACGTCGCGAATTGCCGGGAGCCAAAGGCGCGGGATGGACGCGTTTCAGTTGGTGAGCGCCGGGTTGCTGTCGATCGTTATCGACTGGCGAGCGCGTTCAGCATTTTCACGATGACCACCAGGCGGTTGTGAATCGGCCAATACTCCTTCGAGGTAATGCGGGAGGCTCGAAGGTTCGAAGCGAGATGCCTGATCGCCTCCTCCGCCTCGCCACGGGCAATTCTCAGCACGCGCGCTCGATCCCGCCCGGCACCCCGTCCAAACGCTTCGCCGATGTTGGAGGATACCGAATGCACTGCTTCTCGAAGCTGCCTTTTGTATAACAATCGACGACCGGACCGCCTCTGGATCAGGGCCATGACCTGGTCTTCGACGCGCTCGCTCGCATCGAGTACATCAAGGTCGCGGAATCGCATAGGATAGTCTTGCACCAACGCGGTATTTGTCCGTCATCATTCCAACGTGAGCCCTATCAATTCAGCGCAGACGCACCAAATCCCCAGCTATCGGGAACCGCTCGACCTGCGCCGCCTTCGGCGGCCGCACCCCTCGGCAATTCCCGCCCGGAGCCAATTCACGCCCTCAGGCCCGTTCGCGCCCTCAGGCCAGTTCGCGCTGTCAGGCCGGTCGCGCTGTTAGGCAGTTCGCGCCGTCAGGCAGTTCGCGCTGTTAGGCGGTCCGCGCAGTTAGGCAGTTCGCGCCCTCAGGCACTTCGCGCCTTTTGGTAGTTAGCGCCCATCGGCAGTTAGCGCCCATCGGCAGTTAGCGCCGTTCGGCAGTCCGCACCGTTCGGCAGTCCGCCCCGTTCGGCAGTCCGCGCCGTTTGGCAGTTTCGCGCCCGTCGGCAGTTCGCGCCTCCTCGCAGTTCGGGTTACCCCGTACCCAGAGCGGGTAGTCACCTCTCGCAGCGCGTCCCGCGGGACGAGTTCGTACCTTTTTTCGCATGCGTAAGCGCCCCCACCCAGGAGCATCCGTGCTGCGATTTGTTGTTCCCGCACTGCTCGTTCCCGCTATCGTATCCGCGCAGGCTCCAGCTCCGGCAGCGGGCCATCAGCACGAGCGGCCGATAACGCTGTCGCGCGCCGTTCGCACGACGTCCCCGGTTCAGCTCGACGGACGGTTGAACGAAGCCGCATGGGCGGCGGCGCCGGTCACGGACAGTTTCACCCAGATCGACCCGGACGAGGGCCAGCCCGCCAGCCAGCGCACCGAAGTGCGCGTGATGTACGATGCTGCCTTCCTCTACGTCGGCGCGCGCCTCCATGACACGGGACGCATAACTGGAAGACTCGGCCGCCGCGACATGGACTTCGGCGATTCCGACTGGTTCGGCGTCATGATCGACAGCTACCTCGATCATCGCACCGCATTCGGATTCGACGTCAACCCGGCCGGCGTCCGTCACGACGAGATCAAGACGATCGACGTCGACGATTACTCCTGGGACCCGGTGTGGGAGGCGGCGACGACGGTCGATTCCGCCGGGTGGACCGCCGAGTACCGCATTCCCTTCAGCCAGCTCCGCTTCTCGGGCGCGCGCGAGCAGGTGTGGGGCGTGCAGTTCGAGCGCATCATCGGCCGCAACCGTGAGTACGCCGTGTCCACGTTCATCCCGAAGTCGATCCGCGGCGGCGTCCCGCAGTACGGTCACCTTTCGGGCGTAAACGACATCGAGCCCGGCAAACGCATCGAGGTCCTTCCCTACACCGTCCAGCGCGCGTCGTACGTAGACCCGGGCACCAATCCCTATCGCGACAAGCCGGACCTGGGGACCGAGGTGGGGCTCGACGTGCTGTACCGCGTGAGCTCGAACCTCACCGTCAATGCCGCGTTCAACCCGGATTTCGGGCAGGTCGAGGTCGATCCGGCCGTGGTGAACCTGGGCGTCTACGAGACCTTCTTCGACGAAAAGCGGCCGTTCTTCATCGAGGGGAGCGAGATCTTCGGGTTCGGCGCCGCCGGGACCAGTGGCGGCCAGATCTTCTACAGCCGGCGCATCGGACGGGCGCCGACGCTCAGCCCGCCGCCGGGACCTAACGACATGCCGACGGCGACCACCATCCTCGGCGCCGCCAAGGTGTCGGGCAAGGTCGGCGGCTGGTCGTTAGGCATCCTCGAAGCCGTCACCGCCGAGGAGGAAGCGCGATTCCAGAACACCGCGGGCGACACCGAGCGGTTTCCGGTCGAACCGCTCGCGAACTATTTCGTGGGGCGCGCGCGCCGTGAGTGGCGCGGCGGACAGACGTATTTCGGCGGCATTCTCAAGTCTGTCCAACGCGACCTGTACAACGCGCCCCACCGCGACGCCCAGCCCCGCGCGGCCTATTCCGGCGGCGCTGATTTACGCCCCGAATTCGCCAGCCGCGGCTGGGCGCTCAACGGCGACGTCGAGCTGAGCCGCGTCGAAGGTTCAACCAGTGCCATGATCGCCACGCAGCGCCGGTCCAATCACTTCTTCCAGCGGCCCGACGCCAGTCACCTCGACGTCGATTCGGCGGCGACGTCGCTGAACGGATACTCCGCCAACCTGCGCCTCACGAAACAGGGCGGCACGCACTGGCGCGGCTTCATTGGGTCGGCGTTCACCAGCCCGCGGTATGAAGTGAACGACCTGGGCTTTGCTGTTCGCACGGACCGGCGCGACTTCGCGGCGGGCGTCACCTACCTCGAGAACCGACCGGGTTCGGTGTGGCGCCGGTGGCAGGTCAATACCCAGGGGCGTGCCGAGCGGAATTTTGACTGGCAGTCGATCCTGAACTTCGTTTCGCTGAGCACGTTCGCGCAGACGCTGGGCTACTGGGGCATATCGGCAAACGTGCAGTACTACCTGAAGGCATATGACGACCGCCTGACGAGAGGCGGACCGCTGGCGCTGCGCCCGCGACAGTGGGCGGGGAATTTCAGCGTGTCATCGGATGGTCGCAAACCGGTCACGGTTACAGCCTTCGCCGGCGGGCAGGACCTCGAGTTCGACGGTTGGGCCTACAATGTCGGTATCGACCTTGGCCTGAAAACGTCGTCGCGATGGAACCTCACCGCGGGACCGAGCTTCTCGCGGTCATACACGCCCGCGCAATTCGTGCAGTCCGTCGCCGATCCAGCGTATGCGCCGACATTCGGACGTCGGTACGTTTTCGCTCCCCTGAGGCAGACGAGCGTTGCGCTCGAGACGCGCTTCAACTTCACGTTCTCGCCGACGCTGTCACTCGAGACCTATGCGCAACCGCTCCTGTCCAGCGCGGACTATGGTGACGCGACCCAGCTCGTGGCGCCGAAAACGTACGAGTTCGCACCGTACTCCGGTGAGGTACCCAGTCTCGACTTCAACCTCCGCTCGCTGCGTGGCAACGCGGTGCTGCGATGGGAATGGCGCGAGGGTTCGACGTTATTCGTCGCGTGGCAGCAGCAACGGAGCGACTTCCAGCCGTATGGCGACTTCGACTTCGGGCGAGATCGGCGCGCCCTCTTCGGAACGCGCCCGGACAACATTTTCCTCGTAAAGCTCAACTACTGGCTCAATCCTTGACGACAGACTGGTAGTAGTTGGTGGTTATTGGTACTGGTACCAGTATTGGCTACTACTTCCGCCAGGGCATGCGGTCGCGGATGGCTTTCAGT